>JAUZEU010000361.1 GCA_030838885.1 Bryobacterales bacterium
TCCATTCCGTCTTGATATTTCGGGCGAGGGCCAGACTTTGTAGGGGACCCTCTACAACGGCGACGACAAGGAGACAACAACCAGCGCCAGCTTCAAAGACGGCACTGTCGTTCTGAACCTGGAACACTACCTGACGAAGATCATCGCGTCCGAGAAAGATGGCCAGTTGGAAGGCAAGGTCCAAATGCGGAACGGCGAGGGTGGCGGATACGAGTTCCACGCCAGGCGCCACACACCTTCCCTGGCAGCAGCGCCGAAAAGTGTTCCACAGATTGACGGCGTATGGGAGGTTCCACTCGACAAGCCAACGCCCAAAGGTGAGCAGGCATGGCGCTTCATAGTAAAGCAGAACGGCGCAGAAGCGTCGGCCACCATCCTGCGCGTGGACGGCGACACCGGCGCTCTGACAGGCAGCTTCCATGACGGCAAGTTCGTATTGAGCCATTTCGATGGATCACGCCCCGGTTTAATGGACGTTAGTCTCACGAAGGATGGGACCCTGGAAATCGTGGAGGCTGCGAGTAACCGGCCCGGCCGCTTCATCGCGTACCGGCCGGAGGTAGCTCGGGCCAAAGGGTTTCCGGAGCCTTCGGACTACACCACTCACACAACCGTGCGCGATCCGAACGAGAAGTTTACATTTACCTTCCCCGATGCGGACGGGAAGATCGTTTGCAGCAGCGATCCGAAGTTCAAAGACAAAGTGATCGTTGCGATCGTGACCGGAACCTGGTGCCCGAATTGCCATGACGAGGCGCAGTACCTGGCCTCCCTCTATAAGAAGTATCGGGATCAGGGACTGGAGATTGTAGCTCTCGACTTCGAGGAGCCGGAGCAGCAGGATCAGCTAAGCCGCGTGAAAGCCTTCGTGAAACAGTATGGCGTGGAATACACGTACCTGATCGCCGGAGCGCCTGCGGAGATGTGGGAGAAAGTGCCGCAGGCGGTGAATCTGAATACCTGGCCGGCAACCTTCTTCATCGGTCGTGATGGCCTGGTGAAGGGCATTCACGCGGGCTTCGCGGCCCCGGCCAGCGGTAAGTTCAACAGCGAACTGAAGGACGAATTCACATCCACAATCGAACGCCTGCTGAAGGACGGCGGAGCTAACAAGCTCAGCGCCGCAGGCGGCGAATAAGCCTTGCTCACCATAGCATTCAAGGGAGCTTAAGTTATGTCATTTGAGATACACGCCACCGAACAACCCCGATACTTTCTGCGCCTGAACGCTTCGGCCACAGCCGCGAATAACCACGATTTTGCGCCACTCCTGGAGCAGTTGAGCGGTCAAGCCAACGCTGACGGAATCGTGGTTTACCGCTTCGATTCCATTTCTGGTGAATTTGCCGCCGTCGCAGCCCAATCCAATACAGGTCCCCGGATTCCCGAACTGGGCGTTACCCTCGGAACTGAAGCGAGCGCATGGCTCAAACGGAGTCGCGAGCACGTTCAGTTTGTTTTGGAGACGGATGCGAGGTTCGCAAACCTACCCGAAGGTCTGCAATACGGCTTCCGCCGGTTGCTGCTGGTGCCCCTTCGTGCTGGCGACACATTGCTCGGCCTGGTCACCGTGGGCAGACAGACCCCGGACTCTTTCAACCTGTTGCAGGTGACCGATGCTGTTCGGATTGCCCGCGTTATGTCGGTGATTCTGGAGCGGGATGCATTGCATGTTCTTCTCAGGGAACGCAAGATTGTAGAGCGTGCAAAGGGCATCCTGCAGCAGAAGCGGAAGCTGTCAGAGGAGAGCGCCTACATGTTCCTGCGCGAGACCAGCCGGCGATTGCGTCTGCCCATGGTGGATGTAGCGCGCGAGGTAATCCAGAGTTCAACGGGGGCGCGGTATCCCGCACTCAAAGCCGTCGCGGTCCCAGTACAGTATCTTGATCCGGTCGCGCCGCCGGTTGGAGAAGACAAACAGGTGGCCGGCGAACGCATCCAGTTCCATGGACTGTGTAACCAGGGCGTGCAGGCCGTCAAAGCTCTTCCTCATATCGCAGGCCGACGCGCACAGATACACGCGCACACTGGCCGGCAGGCGCATCATGCAAGTTCCCGGAGAACGTTCAGTACGGTTCGCAATGTCGCGGCATCGGTGCCGGGCGTAATGCGTAGCCGGTCGCCGGAAGCAAGGATCAATTCTACTGGCGCATGATCCTTCGCGGCTAACCCGCTGGTCTCCACCAAAGCGAAGCGCACTGGCTGGTTTGTGGCCAGGCGCTTCCGCCAGCTATAAAATGACGGCTCGCTGACGCCGCGGTCCCGGCAGAATACCTTCACCGCCGCGCCACTCTGCTCGTGTTGCCGGATCAGATCCATCCACTTCTGCTCTGTGGAAAGTGCACTGGAAGCTCTCATCCATTCCACTATCGGATCTTTATCGCCTCACCCGCCAGAGGGGTTTACCGAAGGCTTACCAATGAAGGAGCAAGGGAAGACCTTGACGAAATCCTGTGAGTAGTCAAAACCTCATCGTAACAGTTCAGGTGGTCGGGGCTGTTTTGAGCAGCGAAGGCACCGCGTGGGTGTTGCGGTGTGAGCGGATGGCGGTGCCGAGGTAATCGAGCGGCTCTCGATTCTGCATTCGGCAGGTGCGAGTGA
>JAUZEU010000443.1 GCA_030838885.1 Bryobacterales bacterium
CCGTTGTCACGTTATAAACTGACGTTCACAAACTTAAGGGAGGTCACATTGAACTTAACTCGTGCATTTTTTGGGGCGGCTCTGATGAGCAGCACGGCGGCCGGCCAGGACCTGAATTGCGATCTGAGCGCCTACAAAGCGCAGGAGGGGCTGAAGGCTCGGGTCAGCCCGGGTTTGCTGGAATTGATGTGGAACGGTGAGAGGGGCGAACAACTTCGCGCGAGCTTCACGGTTCGTGCCGGCCAGCCTGTGGTTCAGGAACTCGCTGCGAAGAAGAATGGCGCAGGCTGGCTAATCCTGGGGCAGAACCTGACGCCGGAATATGAGCTGACCAGCGGCGTCCGCCGTCTTTCGCAACAGCAGATGAGCCCTTTGCAGGATTTGAAGGTGCAATTGACTCCGGACGTTGTCGAGCGTGAGAAATGGAATGCTTTCTGGGACGCGCCATTGGTGGTTCCGGGCCGCCAGGGCACAAACATGGATCTGCCGCGGAAACCCGGGGAGATTCGTAAGGTTTGGGCGAAGTATAACGTTTCCAGTTGCCAGGTTAAGACGGATGGGGCGAGGATCGAAGTCGTGTTTCCGGGCTTCGAGGCGGGAATTTTTTCAGGCTCGCTGCAGTATACGGTTTATCGCGGCACCAACCTCTTACGGCAGGAAGCGATTGCAAAGACGAACGAGCCGTCTGTTGCTTACAAGTACGTGGCGGGGCTGAAGGGATTCCAGATTGCCGATGACACCCGCTTGGTCTGGCGTGACACGGCCCGCGGATGGCAGAAGTATGAATTCGGTGGCGCTGTAAATCAGCAGCCCGTGGGTTTGCAGGCGCGGAATCGCCTGGCAATTCTTGAGGCAAAGGGAGGATCTCTGGCCGTGATGCCTCCGTCTCACAAATTCTTCTGGTCGCGCGAAATTGAGACCAATCTGGGATACGTCTACTATCGGAAAGACACTGACAACGCGTTCGCCATTGGCGCGCGCCAGCCGGACCGGGAACTGGGCGCAAAACCCTGGGGCATCTCGGACGAAGTGTGGGAAAAGCGGGTAGGTGAATCGCGTGGACACCTGAATAACTTCGCTTTGTACAACGCGCCACCCGGAACCACGCAGCGCATGCCGGTCTACTTTTACCTGAGTCCGGATAACAGCCGCACCTCGCAACAGGAGGTGATGGCGTTTACGCACGATGATACCTACAAACCGCTGCCGGGCTACAAGGTCATGATCAGCCACTTCCATTTTCACTTTAATGAGCAACTCACTGATGTGGGAACGGTCGATTTCCAGCCGACGTGGCTCTCGGTGATCCGGGACTTGGGAATCAACATTGCGGTACTGGCAGACTTCCATTCCGACTCACATCCGAGCGACACGGGCAAGCTGCGACTGGACGAACAAAAGGTCTATTTCGACGGCTGCCAGCGATTCTCCGACCGGGATCTGCTGCTGATCCCCGGTGAAGAGCCAGATGCGAATTTTGGTGGTCACTATATGTTCGTATTCCCGAAACCGCTCTTCTTCACTCACGTGAAGGAACCGGCGAAGGGCCCCGCCGGACAACCGTTCGTGGAGACTCTCGCTCCTTACGGAACGGTATATCACACGACCACTGCGCCGACCGAACTGGATCTTCTGAACAAAGAGAAAGGACTCGTGTGGCAGACCCACCCGCGAACGAAGGGGTCTTCCGGCTACCCCGATGCGACTCGCACCAAAGACTTCTTTCAGAGCGACCGGTTCCTTGGCGGATCGTTCCAGTCGCTTCCGGTGGACCTGTCGCAGAAACGATTGTGTGAAGCGCGCTGCCTGGGACTGCTGGATGATATGAACAACTGGGCAGGCCCAAAGTACATGATTGCTGAGGGTGATACCTACATGAAATATCCGGATGACGAGACCTTCCCTCAGCTGATTGTCAACTATGTGAAGCTCGACAGGGTTCCGAAGTTCGACAATGGCTGGGGATCTGTAATTGACGCGATGAGGGCCGGAGATTACTTTGTAACCAGCGGCGAGGTGTTGATTCGCAATTCGGGAATCGAGGGCTCTGGCGCTAAACGAACCTATACCGCGGAAGCCGAGTGGACGTTCCCGCCGGAATTCGCAGAGCTGGTTTGGAGTGACGGAACCAAAGTGGATCGGCAGGTGGTCAGCTTGTCGGACATGGCGCCGTTCGGAACGCATAAGTTCCGCCTGCCGTTCGACTCAACCGGTAAGAAATGGATTCGCTTCGCCGTTTGGGACTCGGCAGGGAACGGTGCTTTCACACAGCCAGTGCATTTGAAGTAGGAAGCGGGGGGAATTTCCAGCAACACGGCTTCCAACGCGCCGGGGTGATTCATCGTCCACTCCCGGCGCGCGGAGGCCCCCTGACGCTACTTGGCGTCTTTGGCCTCTTTGGCGTGCAGTTCATCCAGCTTTCGCTTCAGAAACTCCTGATACTCCGCCTTCAGCTTTGGATCCCGCGGCGAACCGTAGATATCGCTCGATTTATACTTACTGGTCTCGTGAAGGAACTTGTCCTGAGTCCACTCATCATGGATGTGCAGGGTATCCGAATTCGTCAGGATCTTCTGGACCAGGTGCGGCGGAACGAAGTAAACGCCTTCGCGATCGCCGAATACGACGTCTCCGGGCAGCACCGTCGCCTGTCCGATCCGCACAGGCACATTGATCCCGGTAATCATCACTTCCTGCGAAATCGGTGTCGGGTGGACGCCGCGGAAGTACACGCCGAGATCGAGCGGGAAGATGCCGTCCAAATCCCGGATCGCGCCATCGACCACCATGCCTTTGTGCGTGACCGCGTAAATCCAGGTCGCGAGGTTATCCCCCACCAGCGTGCCGCCTTCAATCTTGCCGAAGATATCCGCCACAAGAACATCGCCTTCCTGCAGCATGTCGAGCGCTCTCTGGTTGCCGTTATCCCGCAGGCCCTTCGCCTTCGCGTCTGCTTCGTTCGGACCTTTAATGTCGGGGCGCGTCGGCATGAACTGCACCGTAAACGCGCGCCCGATCAGTTTCTTCTCCGGATGCAGAATCCGGAAGTCGCCCTCATACTGGTTCTTGTATCCCTCGCCCGGCAGGACGGCCCAGATCTCTTCCGCAGAGAGACCGTCCATCTTCTTCATCAGCTTTTCGTCCACCTTGGGACGCCCGTCCGGAAACCGCTCGCCCTTCCAGCTTTCGGTGTATTTCATTAGCTGATCGCGCGTGAGCGTGGCGACTTGCGCGGACGCGGAAACGCACCCGGCCAAAAGGAGAACGCCTGTAAATAATCGGGTCATGCGGATACTGTATCGCATCCGCCCAACCACATTATGCGTTGGTCAGAGCCGCAACGCCCGGCAGTTCCACACCCGACAGGAATTCCAGAGAAGCCCCGCCGCCGGTGGACACATGCGAGATCTTGCTGGTCACGCCGGCGCTCTTAATGGCCTTCTCCGAATCGCCGCCGCCCACAATTGAGATGGCACCGGAATCTGCCACAGCTTTCGCCAGCGCGACTGTGCCCTTGTCGAACGGCGGCATCTCGAACACGCCCATCGGACCGTTCCAGATGATGGTCTTCGCGCCTTTAATGATGTCTTCGTACTCTGCTATGGTCTTCTCTCCGATGTCGAGCGCCATTTTATCCGCCGGAATTTCGGTCACGGTTTGGTTCTCGGCACCGGCCTTGAATTCCGACGAAACCACGTGATCCACCGGAAGCACCAGCTTCGACCCGTACTGCTGCAGCAGTTTCGTCGCAAGGTCGAGCTTGTCATCTTCCACCAGAGACTTGCCTGTCTCGTGGCCCTGCGATTTCAGGAAGGTATAAGCCATCGCGCCGCCGATCAGAACCTTGTCAACGACCTTCGCCAGGTTCTCAATTACTTCGATCTTGTCGGACACCTTGGCGCCGCCCAGAATCGCGACGCAGGGCCGCTCAGGATTGGTGGTCGCCATGCCCAGATACTTCAGTTCCTGGTCCATCAGCAACCCGGCAGCGGCCTGGGAAACATACTGGATCATCCCGACCGTGGAAGCATGCGCACGGTGCGCGGAACCAAACGCGTCATTCACGTATACGTCGCAAAGCTTCGCCAGCTTCTGGGAAAATACGGGATCGTTGGCCTCTTCCTCGGCATGGAATCGCAGGTTCTCCAGCAGCAGCACTTCGCCCGGAGCGGGCAGCATCGCTTCCACTTCAGGGCCGACGCAATCCGGCGCCAGTTTCACAGTCTTGCCCAGCAGCTCCTGCAGCTTGGCAGCGACGGGCTTCATGCTCATCTCGGCATTCGGTTTGCCCTTGGGGCGACCCAGGTGCGACGCGAGAATGACCCCGGCGCCCTGCTCCAAAGCGTATTGAATGGTGGGGAGTGATGCACGAATTCGCTTGTCGCTGGTGATCTCCTGCCCGCCGTTCGCCAGCGGCACATTGAAGTCCACACGGATGAAGACGCGCTTGCCCTTCAGGTCCAGATCTTTGATCGAAAGTTTCGCCATGAGTGAATTTTGAGCTTAGCAAAAGGCTTGAATTCAGCTGGCTCAGAGCTGCCGGCGGACAATGGCTCAAGCTATTAACGAGCCGGGATGAACCGTCGTGACGATTCCTGCGTACCGCGCAAAATCTGTCACATTCAGCGTGAACAGGTTCGGGATACGGTGGACCAGCGTCGTGGCGACCAGACGTGCATCATATACCTGAACGCCCCGAACTCGATATTCCCGGACCAATTGCCGCCAGTTCTCGTAAACCAGGCATTGGCCGCCGCCAATTCCATAAA
>JAUZEU010000309.1 GCA_030838885.1 Bryobacterales bacterium
CCACGAACCAAGACTCGGCCGGCCCACCTGCAGGGTCCCGGCAAACAACATCAACTGGCCCGGGTGATGATTGAACGCCTCCGTATGCATCGAACGCACAACAGTAATGTCGTCCGCCACGGTACCCAGGTGCGGCAGATAGTCGCTGATCTCGATCCCCGATTGCCCGTACTTCCGGAACTGCCGCCGGCTCGCCAGCACAGCCGCCGTCGGCTTGATAAACGCCAGCTGCAGGTTCTTCGTGATTGAATCCGGCAGCGGCTTCCCATCCCACTTCGCCAACTCAGGCTTCGGATCGAACAAATCCAGCTGGCTCGGCCCGCCCTCCTGAAACAGGAAGATGATATTCTTCGCCTTCCCCGGAAAATGCGGCTTTTTCGGCGCCAGTGGGTCTGCGCCTGATTTCGCAGTCTCGCCCTGCAGCAACTGTGCCAGCGCTATCGTGCCAATACCGCCGGCGGCTTCCCTGAAAAACTTCCGCCTTGTCTGAATTTGCCGGAAATGACTATCGTTCATATGGAAACCTATTCCCGAGTAATAAACTCATCCAGATTCAACAGAATCCGGCTGACGCCCACCCAGGGCGCGATCGCTCCGGGATCCTTCGCCCGAATGCTCGCCTGCGTGTCGTAGTAAGAGGCAAGCCGCGACGTTTCCTTTTCCGAAGGCTTCCGGTTCAGAACCGTCTGATATGCATAACCCAGCCGGGCCCGAAAATCACCTGTCGCCTCCGTCTCAATGCGGTTCGCCAGCGCCTGCGCCGCCTCAAAGAATGCGGGATCATTCAGCAGATCCAGCGACTGCAGCGCCGTATTCGACAACCGGCGCCGCGTGCAGCTCAGCGTCGAATCGGGCGCATCGAAATTGACCAGAAACGGATACGGCGTCGACCTCTGATAGTGGATATAAACGCCCCTCCGGTACTTCTCCCGCCCCGGACTCTCTACCCACTTCTTCACCGAATAGCCCAACTCCGCCACACCCACCGGCTGGAATGGATGAATACTCGGCCCGCCCACATCGGTGTTCAGCAGACCGCTCACTTCCAGAGCCTCGTCCCGAATCAACTCGGCCGGTAATCGCACCCGGGACTGTCGCGCCAGCAACACATTCTCCGGATCTTTCTTCTCCAGATCCGGTCGGGCCGCTGAAGCCTGCCGGTAAGTCCGCGACAATACGATCTCCCGAATCAGCGCCTTATTGCTGAAGCCGAGCCGCCGGTATTCGGTAGCCAGCCAGTCGAGCAGTTCCGGATGGGAAGGCTTGTCCCCCTGCGTCCCGAAATCATCCGACGTGGTCACGATTCCCCGCCCGAACAACTCCTGCCACACACGATTTACAGCCACTCGCGCCGTTAATGGATTCTCCGGAGCCATGATCCATCGAGCCAGTTCCAGCCGGGTCGAAGCAGATTTCTCTGATCCGGGCAGAAATCCCGGCACCCCCGGCTGAACTTCGTCGCCCGGATTCTTCCAGTCACCACGAACCGCTATATGGGCCGCCCCGTAGTCCGACCGGTCCTCCATCACATAAGCCATGCTCAATGACGGAAAGTTCTTATCAAGGTCGTCCAGCTTCTCTTTGGCCTCTTTCAGCTTCGCCGTAAGCTCTTTATCTTTGCCGAATCGCGGACCCGGCAACCGCACGAAACGTGTGGTCATGCGGCGAGCATCCATCTCGCTTCGCTTCTCCGGGGGTGTGCGCAGAATGCGCTCCCCGTGGTCGGTCCCGGCGCGAAGCTCGGTTACCTGGAAATCCCAATCCAGCTGCCGGCCCGGACGGTCCATGGCCTCCAGCATGTCCGCTTCCCATTGCTTCTGCAGGTCGGGAATGTTGTACTGCGCCAGTAATTCCGTCCGCTTCTTCTCGTACTCCGGGCGAGCCCGCAAATACGAACCCATTTCGCCCGGCACCGGCGCTTCGATATCGGTCTCATCGGCCGCATTAAAGTAGGCCAGCATTTTGTAGAAATCACGCTGCTTGATCGGATCGTATTTGTGGTCATGACACTGGGAACAGCGAAGCGTAATTCCCAGAAACACCGTCCCCGTGGTGCCGACCCGGTCAATGAGCTGGTCGAACCGGGCTTCCTTCCGGTCCACGCCGGCTTCCCGGTTTGTCATGGTGTTTCGGAAGAATCCGGTCCCCAGACGATCCTCCACCGTCGCCCCCGGCACCTCGTCCCCCGCCAGTTGCAAAGTGACAAAACGGTCGTAGGGCATATCGCGGTTGTAAGCGTTAATGACCCAATCGCGGTATCGCCAGGACCATGGCCGGATCAGATCTTTCTCAAACCCATCGCTGTCCGCGTAATGCGCCAGATCGAGCCATGCCCGCGACCACTTTTCACCATAGTGAGAGCTCGCCAGCAGCCGATCCACCTGCTGCGCGTAAGCGTCAGCCCGCTGATCCGCCAGAAACTCCGCAGTCTCCCTAGGCGTTGGCGGCAGGCCCGTGATGTCGATGGAAACCCGACGGAGCAGGGTCGCTCGGTCCGCATCGGGCGAGGGAGCGATGCCTTCCTTTTCCAGACGTGCCAGCACGAACCGGTCGATGTCATTTGCCGCCCAGTCCCGTTTCGTGTTGACGGGCGGGGCAGGATGCTGAACTGTCTCCCAGGCCCAGTGCCGCGCAACGCTCGCATTCACAGGCCAGTTGGCGCCCTGATCGATCCACCGCGTCAGAGTCGCGATTTGTTGGTCCGTGAGTTTCGAGCCGATCGGCGGCATGACTTTGCCCGACGTGCCCTTCACCATATCGATCAGTTTGCTGTCCGACGAATGACCCGCCTGAATCACCCGCTTCGCCGAATCGCGATCGTCCAGCCGCAGCCCTGCCAGATGCTGCTTTGCGCCATGACAAACAGTACACTTCTGTTGAAAAATCGGCTGCACCTCACGCGTGAAATCGACCGCGTCGGCGCAGAGGGCCGGTATCGCAAGAGCCGGGAAAATGAAGAGATGCCAGAGCCGCATACCGTTTTGATTCTATGTCATTACCATGCCGCTACAGTAAGGATTGGCCCGAATCCTCGCCATTGAAAGCTCCTGCGACGAAACTGCCGCCGCCGTAATAGAAGATGAGACCTTCGTGTTGTCCTCGGTAGTGGCCAGCCAGCTCGCGGTGCACGCGAAGTACGGCGGGGTCGTCCCGGAACTCGCGTCGCGCGAACACCTCCGCGCAATTGTTCCAGTCGTGCGGGAAGCCCTGAGTCTGGCGGGCCTCGCGGCCAAAGACCTCGACGCTGTCGCCGCAACTTCCGGCCCGGGCCTCGCGGGCGCCCTCCTCGTCGGCCTCACCTACGCGAAAGCCATCTCATTCGCGACCGGCATTCCGCTCATCACGGTCAATCACATTGAAGGGCATATCCACGCGGTGATTCTGGAATCTCGTCAACAGGGCAATCCGGTGGAACTGCCGGCGGTCGCGCTCATCGTCAGCGGCGGCCACACCCATTTGTTCGAAGCGCGCGCGGAAGGCGGTTACGGCCTTTTGGGACGCACCCGTGACGACGCCGCAGGCGAGGCATTCGACAAGGTTGCGAAACTGCTCGGCTTCGGTTATCCCGGGGGCCCTGTGGTGGACCGGCTGGCTCCGTTCGGAAACCCACACGC
>JAUZEU010000476.1 GCA_030838885.1 Bryobacterales bacterium
CGACGGCTGGCTCACCATCGAAAGCTTCGGCTTCGCCCTGGGTGATCTCTCCGCTGCCGCTGCCATCTGGCGCGACATCGAAAGCACCCCGGAGTCCATCGCCTTTGAAGGCATCAAATTCCTGAAACAAAACGCCCTGTGACCCCCAGGGCCCGGGACGAGCTACTTCCGGGCCGCTCCGGTGGAATCCCGAACCACAAACTCGGGATCGAACACGAACTCTTTGCCCAACGCGCCAGCCGAATCCGCATCCCCTTGAGCCAGGCTCGTAAACGACGTATGTCCAATCCTGTCCCGGGGAATATGAACCGTAGTCAACGCCGGATAACAAAACTCCGAAAGTTTGATGTTGTCGAAGCCCGTCACCGAGACATCCTCCGGCACCCGAAGTCCCCGTTCCCGCAATTCCTTCAGAGCACCCACCGCCATCAGATCGTTCACACAGATAATCGCGGTAGGCGCCGGACCACTGGTCAGCAACTCCCGAACTGCTTGCCGGCCGCCTTCCAGACTGTCGCTGTCCGCCGCCACCCGCACACTCGCGTGCGGACACACCAGTTTGACCGTATCGAACAACGCCTGCCGCCGTTCATCGAGCGGAGCCAGCACCGCGTGGTGACCGATAAACGCCAGTTGTTCATGACCCAGGGCCGCCAGATACTCCACAATTCGCTCCACGCCCTTCCGGTAATTCACTCGGATTTTGGTGATGTTTCCGCCCGCCGTGCCAACGTCGTAAAACACAATCGGGATCCGGCTTTCCGTTAGTTCCTCGACAATGTCGTGTTCCATCTCCGAAACAATTGCGGCCAGCCCTGCGACACGCCGCCCGATCATCAGACGGATGCTCGCCACCAGTTGCTCGGACTTGTACGCGGTGTTCGCCACCAGAACCTCGTACCCCTGCGCGTGGCAATCGCTCTCCACGGCGCGGTATACATCGAGAAAAAATGGGTTATCCAGGTTCGAAACAATTACCCCGATAGTCCGGCTGCGCCCCCCAGCCAGGCTTCTCGCATGAAGGTTCGGGTGATACTTCAGCTCCGTGATCGCCGTCATGACGCGCGACCGCGTGGAGTGCTTCACAACGTCCACGCCATTCAGAACGCGCGAAACCGTTGCGGTCGAGACGCCGGATCTCTTCGCTACTTCCTCCAGGCTCATTACATTTATTCTAACGCGTCCTAAGTTGCTTATTTGCTGAAGATGCGTTCCCGGCCCGCGAATTCGAAACGTCAAAAAACCATCAATTTCTGAAAGCGATTACAATGCCTGGCTCACCGCAATCGCCTGGTTTTCCTTCACATCCTTCAGCACCTGAACTTGCCCTCCCGGCCAGCGGATCTCGATCCGGGACGCCGAATCATTTCGACCCAGGCCGAACCGCACCAGCGGCTCACTGGACGAAGCGTATCCCACCGCTGTGGTCGCGTGGTTATATTGGACCGCGCCCGTCGGCAGCGTCAGTTTCACGTTCGCTCTGGTCCCCGGCAGACGCAACGCCAGCCAGTGCGTTCGCACAGGGCTGGTATTCCGGAAGAACTTGGCCGCACCGTTCACTGCTGTCACCACGACGTCCACCCGCCCGTCACATCGAAATCCGCAAACCGCGGCGCCATGGTACAGGGCAGGGGATTGGAAATCCTTCCCGGCGGTCGCTTAAACATACTCAAAGTACCCCCTGCCAACAATTCGCAGCACATGGTTTGGCGTCTCCGCCGGAGAGTGTACATAAGGCTCAGATCCCGGAAAGTGGGAGGTGGCGAAGAACAGATCCTTACGACCGTCGTTATCCAGATCGAACATCTCCGCCCCCGCGGGACGCAAGGACACTTGCGCCTGAGAGAGCGGCCGCCCATCCAAGTCCGTCACTTTGCCGCGCACCAAAGGCCGGCTTGGCGGCTGATTTTGCGCGCAACAAACCAAACCCAATGCCACAGCCCACCCCAGCCGGCGATTCACTAATTGGCTCCGATTTGTTGCAGCGCTCGCGCCGCCTGCTGCGCGACCTGCGGATCCGAACCCCTGGCCGCCTCCCGTAAGTGGAGAATGGCCCCGGTCATATCGCCTCTTCCCGCCAGCGTCGCCCCCAGATCCAGCTGCGCCCGGCTGAAGTCCGGCTTTAATCTGACGGCCGCCTCAAACTCCGCCAACGCCCCATCCATGTCCTTCTTCCGGGCCAACAGCCCTCCCAGAAGTTCGTGCGCCTCCGCCAGATTCCCGTCCGCCCGGATCGCCGCCCTCACCTGTTCATCCGACTCCTCAAAGCGGTTCAGCCGAACGAAAGTCAATGCGTATTCGTAAAGATACGGCGCATAGCCAGGCTGCAGCCGAACGGCTTTTTCGTAGTGAAACAGAGCCTGCGGAAGGTCGCCGGCCTGGGTCAACACCCGCGCGAGGCCGCTATGAGCGACTGCATAGGAAGGATCGATGGTCAGCGCGGCCCGGAACGCCGCCTCGGCTCCTTTCACGTCACCGGTCTCAAACAGGTTTACGCCCAGACTGTTCTGCGCGTCCGCCAGATCCGGGTTCAGCGCGATCGCCCGCCGGACACTGGAAATGGCTTCGTTTTTTCGCCCTTCAGCAGATTGCAGCAGCCCCAGTTCAAACCATCCCTGTGCATCGGTGGGTGCCAACTGCACTGCCCGCCTCAGCGCCTCGCCCGCCCGAACCGGCTGTCCGGCTTCCTTGAGCGCGACGCCAAGATACCGCAGATTTCGCGCCGCGTCCGGCTTTAACCGGACCGCCTGCTCATAAGCGGCCACCGATTTCGATGCCTGACCCAGCACGATGTAAAACTCCGGATCGGTCGGTTTCCGCTTCGCCAGTTCGGCGGTTAGCTGAGGAATCCCCGCCGGATTGCTGCCCTGGATCACCTGCGCCACGGCTTTATATAAAGGATCGATCGCGGAAGGATAGTAAGGCACCACCTCCCCGCGATACCGCTGATCAATCTCCGGACGGCTCTTGCGCGCCGCCGGACGCCGTGCAATCAAATGGTCCGTCATCGCGACATGCACCACGTCATCCGTATTGCGCTTCGGCATATGGCAACTCGCGCAATCGTCGCCGGCGGGGTGGCCGGAACTCAGCGACGTGTGGCACTGCACGCAAGCTCCCAAGGAAACCTTCGCTTCATGGGGGTTGTGGCAGGTGGTGCAAGTCATCTCACCCCTGCTCTTCAGAAAACACTGGGACTGCCGCAGCCGGTACGCTGACCCCGCAATCTCAAATTTGTCCTCTCGCCCGCTGCCAGGCGCATGGTCGAACGACATGACGAAGTCCCCCAGCGGCTGGTCCGGAACATAAGAAAACGCTCCCCGATCAAAGCGGCGCAACAAGCCCGGCAACCGCGTGCTGGTGGTTTCGAGGTGGCACTGCATACACGCCTCCAGCTGCCGATCCTTACTGAGCCTTGCCGGATTGATGATGTTGACCTTCTGTGGCGACTGAATATGCTTCGCGCCCGGCCCATGACAACGCTGGCAGTCAATGCCCTCCGGAAGGGTGCTCGCGGCAACCGGATAAGCGTTATGACAGAACAGGCACTCATCGGCAATCGGGCGTCGAACCGGCGGATGCGCCACGTCATACCCGGGGTTCATGTCCCAATACCCGCCCTTCTCCGCATACCACCCCAGTGGCAACTGCGTCAAAGTGCCGCGCTCGGTCCGATGCAAATAGGTACGTGCATGATTACCCGACCCCATGACGAAATCCACCGTCATCTCCTCCGCGTTCTCTTCATTGCCCGCATACCCGATCTGCCATCGCCGCTGATAATATCTACCGCCGCGCTCGAACATTGAATAGTGCGTTTCGGAAGCGGCGTTATAGAAATCCTTCACCGCCGGAAACGCTTGCGGACGAGAGAACGATCTCCCCATGCCGGTCTGCTGGTACTTCCGATAGATCTCTGCATGGCAGCCGGCGCACTGTGGCTGTGCAAATGCTGCAACCGCCGCGAACCCCAGGACTATCAGACGGCTTAACAGCAACGTAATACCTCCCGGAAATTAAAATAGCGCGGCCGCGAAGTATCGCGGCCGCGCTGCTCAAGCCAACAATCCGGATCAGATCAGAATCTGATCTTCAACCCGAATCGCAGGTACCGTTCGTCGATCAACCGGCTCGCCGTCGTCGTGCTGGTGATCTGCGCGTAAGCAGGGTTGGTGGTATTTCCCTGCGGGTTGCTGAAGTGCGGAGTGTTACTGAGATTGAACGATTCCGCCCGGAACTGAATGGTGAACCGTTCCGTTGCCTTGAAGTCCCGGAAGACGCTCATGTCCAAATTGGTGACACCGGGCCCGCGGAGCGTGTTGAACCCCGCATTTCCGATCACACCCGGAGCCGTCAGCGCCACAAAGGCTGTCGGATCGAAATAAGATTGTCCTGGGCCGATATTGCCGAGGATCTGCACATCCTGTTTGACCTGCTGGGCCCGCTGTGTGAAGCCGGGGGTGTTCAGGGCGCCGCCGCCTGATACCGAGAACGGCGAACCCGAATACTTACTGAAGATCGACTGTATATGCCATCCGCCAACAACTGCATCGGCGAAGCGGTTACTGTTCAGGAAGTGCTTCCCTTTGCCGAACGGCAGATCATAAACCGCGCTCACCCGAAGGTTGTTCGGACGATCGGAGCCCATCAGGGCCTTGTTCAGGTACGTGTACTGGGGCAGAGCGACAGCAGGGCCGCCATCGCCGGAATCGTCGCAGCAGGTACCGATCGCCTTTGATCTTGTGTACGCAAGACCGAAGAGAAGTCCCGATGCATCGAAGCGATGATTCAGTTGCGCCTGCAGCGAATTGTAGTGCTGGCTCTCGTACGGCAGAATCACTGTGATGCCTCCGGTGATTCCCTGCGGAGCGAACACCTGGCTCGCGCTGCCTCCATTCAGGCTGGTAGCGTAGTTGACGTTGTAGCGCGTGTGCTGATGGATGGTGAGCGTGCCCACGTAACCCGCCTGCGCGACCCAACCATGACCGAAGTCTTTCTGAATGGTGAAGTTCATCGATTCGGTATAGCCGCGAATGAACTTCTGGTTCGGCAGAATGATAGCTCCCAGGACAAGCCCTTTCGGCGGGGTGATGATCCCGCTGCTGATATCGACCGGCGCCTGTACCGGAATACCGTCGCTGAGCGACGCGACCGGGCTATACGGCGAAGCACCGCTCTGGTCGTAATCCACGCGGACAGGGTAGTTGTAAATGCCGTCGCGGAACATGTTGATCTGCTCGGGCGATAGTGAATACCCCGCGCGGATCACCATGCTGTCGGTTGGGCGGTAAGCGATACCGATGCGGGGCGCGAACAGGAGCTTCTGCACGGTGATGCCGCAGTTGGACGGGTTGGGGCCAATGCCGCAAAGCGTGATCTGGTTCTTCGCGAAGTCGTAGGTTTCGATCTGGCGATTGCCACGCGTCGGAACCGGATAGTATTCCCATGCCGTGCCCACGGCGACAGTGAGCTTCCGGTGCGCTTGCCAGGTGTCCTGAACGTAGATACTGTGCTGCCAGGTCCGAAGTGTGATCGGTGTGCTGGGAGCGGGGCTGTTCACATAGCGCTGCGGAAGGCCAAGCAGGAAGTCCGCATAGGTGTTGAATGCATTTGCGTTCGCTCCACCCGGCCCGGACTGAGTGGCGCCACCGTTGAAGCTGAACTGGGTGGGTGTGGTTTCGAAGTGGTTCATGTGCTGCTGGCTCATGTTCAGGCCGAAACGAACGTTGTGGCTGCCCTTGATCCAGGTAGCATTCGCGGCATACTGGAATACCGGATCGTCATACTGCAGCGGGGAATAGGAGTAGCCGTAACCCGAATAGTTCGTGATGTTGAACTGCGGCATACCACCGGCCTGCGGCAACTGACCGAGGTTGGTGCCGGGGATGCCGAGGAAATCAGCGCCCAGTTTCTTGTCGACTGAAGGCGGGTTCAGTACCTGATGAGCATAGGTGCGTCCCCAGTTACCGTCAAGGATGAACGTGGGGCTGAAAACATAGGTGGCGGTCGCGGCGTAAGCAGTCGCATAGCCCGTTTGAAGGCTGTTCGGACTTCCGCCCAGGATCGGTCCAAAGATTGTCGGTTGGGTAATGTTATACGGCTGATAGCCATAGCGGCCCGCAATTTTCAGTTTCTGGCTTGCCACCCAGTCGACCTTCGTATCGTAGTGTTTCAAGTCGTTTGAGATCGGGGTATTGACATAGTAGTTGTTGGCCGGAAGAATCTGCCCCAGGTTTTGATTCGGGTTTGGCAACAACGCCGTGAGCTTCGAGGAAATCGCGCTGATTCGGTTTGCCGGAATGATGTTACCCGGGAACGGAGTTCGGCCCGTCGGGATGCCCTTGGAATCGTAGGTGCCCGTGGCGGGATCGTAGATTGTCGTGGGGCTCGCCGAAAGGTTCCCCTGCCGGATCGCAACCGTGGGAATGGTGACGGTCGGGTTGGCGCTTCCCTGCCGGATGTAGTCGCCTTCGAAGCTGCCAAAGTAGAACAGCTTGTTCTTGATGATCCTGCCGCCTGCAGTAACGCCCAGATCGTTCTCGATGAGCTTCGGAATACCTTGATTCGCGGGCAGGAAGTACGGCCGCGCTTTCAGCGCGCTGGTGATGTTGTATTCGTACAGGGAGCCGTGGAAGCTGTTGGTGCCGCTTTTGGTCTGCACGTTAATCGAGGCTCCGTTGGTCATGCCCTGATCCGCGCCCGAACTTCCGGTCACGACGTTCACGGTCTCGATCGCTTCGATGGAGGGCGCATAGGTGGCAAAGAACTGCACCCATGGATTCGTTGCGCTCACCCCATCGATCAGAACGTTGGTTCCGCTGCGGCTCGTGCCATCCGCGGAAATCTGAAAGGACTTGCTGGGGTTATTTGTTCCGCCACTGCTTGCGGCAGGCGGTGCGATACCCGGCATGAGGGCGACGATTCCTTCGAACTGCCGGGTAGGTTGCGGAAGATCGATCAGTTGTTTGCTGCTGAATTCGGCGTGTACATCCGCTCGGTCGGTTTGAAGCGCGGCAGACTCTGCTGTAACTTCAACCGTCTGCGATTGCGCGCCAACCTGCAGGGCGGTATCGACGCGAACTACCGTATTCAGGCTGACCTGAACATTGTCGGTTGTGGAACCCTTGAAACCCTCTTTTAAAACGGCAACTTTGTAGGTTCCGGCGTGAACCGTCGACAGTGTAAAACCGCCGGACTCGTTCGTTTTGGTTTCGCGCGTCTCATTCGTTTCAGCCTGCGTCACCGTTACGGTCGCGCCCGAAACTGCGCCGCCGGAAGCGTCTGTCACGCTGCCTACGATGGAGCCAAAGAGCACCTGAGCGCTGGCGGGCTGCAGCGTTGCAAGCAGCCACAGCGCGAAGCAAACTACTGTGAAGATGATGTATAACCGATTGCGCGAAACGTGGCCGGGACCCGCGCGACGTTTCAGGCAGTGGGACTCTAACATGGAAAAACCCCTTTCGTGTGCCGATTAGTAACGAATTTGAACTGGCTAATTGACGAACGCCCATTGCGAGCGTAATCGCTGACTCACCCCGTTTCCGTTGGTATAACATGAGTGCTGAATTGATGCAAGCGCTTTCGGGCGTACCGCCGCGAATCTCCTATGAATCTTACCGCTCACGCTGTTCCGTTGATGCTGTTGGCCCTTCCGGCGGCTGCACAGGATCCCTCTGCTTTCTTTGAAAAGCAGATCCGGCCCGTGTTCGCCGCCAAATGCGCGCAGTGCCACAACAGCACTCTGAAGACGGCGGGCCTCGATCTCACCACGTCCGGCGGCATCGTGGCGGCAGCTTCCGGCAACCGTCTGGTCA
The DNA here is from genome assembly GCA_030838885.1 of Bryobacterales bacterium. Classification (GTDB taxonomy): domain Bacteria; phylum Acidobacteriota; class Terriglobia; order Bryobacterales; family Bryobacteraceae; genus BOG-234. Next base: position 7,815 of record JAUZEU010000476.1, read on the forward strand.
AGGCGATCGGGTACGAAGATAAGACGAAGATGCCGCCATCCGGCAAGCTTCCGGACGTTGCGATTCAGGACATCACGACTTGGGTGAATTCCGGGGCGATAGTGCCGGACTACAAGCCGCTGGCGACTCCAACCGCCGGCGTTTTCAGCGAAGCGCGTCGCAGCCACTGGTCTTATCAGCCTGTTCGGAACGTAGCGCTGCCTGCTGTCAAACAGGTTGCCTGGGCGCAATCGCCTATAGATCGGTTTATCCTGGCGAAGCTGGAAGAGAAAGGTCTCACCCCTCCAAAGCCCGCAGACAAGGGGACGCTGATTCGGCGCGCCAAGTACGATCTTCTGGGGCTGCCACCCACGGAAGACGAGATCCGCGAATTTACCTCAGACAACTCGCCAGATGCTTTCGCGAAGGTTGTAGATAAGTTCCTGGCGTCGCCTCACTACGGTGAGAAGTGGGGAAGGCACTGGCTGGATGTTGCGCGGTATGCCGAATCTTGTGGAGTGGATGAAAACGACGCTTACACCGAAGCCTGGCGCTATCGCGAGTACGTCATCGATGCATTCAACCGTGACGTTCCTTTCAATACTTTCATTCGCGAACAGGTGGCTGGTGATCTTCTTCCATCCGGCGATGGATCGCCGGTAAATGTGCGCGGCAGGGTGGCCACCGGGTTTCTCGCTCTTGGCCCAAGGCCACGGTTGAGATGGACAAACTGAAGACTGCATCGGATGTGATCGATGAGCAGATCGACACGACGTCGAAGGCCTTTTTGGGCCTGACCGTTGCGTGCGCGCGTTGCCACGATCATAAATTCGATCCGATCGCGACCAAAGATTACTACTCGATGGCCGCGATTTTCGCGAATACGAAGAGCTTTGACAATGCGAAGGGCGACTTCTTTACGGAGCGGAAATCGCGCCTTTATATGGCGCCTCTTGCGGACCAGGCGGTCTACGAGACTTACCGATTGCACCAGCAGAAGATCGCTGCGAGGACGATGCAGGCGACAGCATTGCTCGATAACGAGACCTGGAAATATGCATCGGCGAATCTCTTCCCGCGGATGGCCGATTACATGGCGGCAGCATGGAAAGCTCAGCATGGCACGAACGCCGATGAAATCGCCGCCATTGAGAAGCTTGACGCCTGCATCCTGAAGGAGTGGATAAAGTATCTCGATCCGAAAGGCGGGTTTCTTCCGCACCTGCAGCGCTGGCGTCAGGCGGATAAAGCGAATGTCGCTTCCGTGGCCCGAGAGTACGCCGGGCTTTTCCAGAAGACTGCTAATAGCTGGGGCGTCCAACTGGCGGAATGGAAGGTGGCCGTCGATGACGCTGTAGCTGGTAAGAGGGAATTGCCCAAGGCTCCCAATATCGAGTACAACAGCACGACGGCATTCACAGATCCTTCAGAACGCCTGTTCGCCGACATCGTGATTCCTGCGCGCACGTTGAACGATAGGACCGCTAAAGACGGTCCGTTTGTTCTTCCGGCCAAAGAACAGGAGGATCATCTGTCGGCCGACATGAAAGTGCGTCTTGCGGAGCTTCGGAAGGAAGCAGACACCCTTAAGGAAAGCTCTCCGCCCAAGCCGCCGATGGCGAATGCCGTGGCGGAAGGCCCGAAGGTGGAACAGCATGTGTTTATTCGGGGCAACTACTCAAATCCCGGGGATCTGGTCGAGCCAGCCATGCCGACCATCCTTCGTGCCGCCGCGACTAAGCCCGTGGCGCAGGGAAGCGGCCGGCTGGAACTGGCGGATTTTCTCGCGAGCTCCGCCAACCCGCTGACCGCCCGCGTGATCGTAAATCGGATGTGGTCCTGGCACTTCGGGGAAGGTCTGGTCCGCACGCCCAATAACTTCGGAATCATGGGTGAAGCGCCGACGCATCCGGAGTTGCTCGACAATCTGGCGAAGCAGTTCATAGCCGGAGGGTGGTCCATGAAAGCCATGCACTGGACGATGATGCTCACCAGTCTGTATCAGAGCGCCAGTGAGACCTCTCCGGATGCTGCTCGTATGGACCCCGCGAACCGCCTTTGGTCCCGCTTTCAACGCCGCCGAATGACTGTGGAAGAGGTGCGCGATACCTGGCTGCAACTGGCCAACTCGCTCGATCTCAGGATGGGCGGCATCTTCGATCAGGTGGACGCGGAAGCCGGTGGCCGGGGTGGTCCGGATCGCGGAATGCGCGGCGCTTCGCCAAGAAACTTTGACGTCAGCAAGCGGCGCACAGTCTACGTTGCGATTAACCGGAATGCGGTGGCTACTCCGATGGTTCTGTATGACTTTGTCGACTCCACTACGAGTGCGGGTGACCGGCCGGAAACTATCATTGCCCCGCAGGCACTTTACCTGATCAATAACCCGTTTGTGGCGAACAATGCAAAGGCCTTTGCTGAGCGCCTTCTCTCGGACAAGACCCTTTCCGATGAGCAACGCATCGCGAAGGCTTACCAGATGGCATGGCAGCGCGAGGCAACCACGGCCGAGATGGGCAGCGCGTTGAATTACATCCGGCAATATCCGGCGGCTGCTAAGGCGGACTTCACTGGCTGGCAAAGTTTCTGCCGCATTCTGATGTCGGCAAACCAATTTCATTTCATTGATTAACGAGGCACGCACGATGATGAACCCGAGTCATTTTTCACGACGAGCGATGCTCCGTAAGAGCGCCTGCGGTTTCGGCATGATCGGCCTCAGCAGCCTGCTGGCGGCGGAAACCAATCCACTGGCGCCCAAGGCACCGCACTTCGCGCCCACTGCGAAGCGGGTCATCATGCTTTTCATGGATGGTGGTCCTTCCCATGTGGATTCCTTCGACCAGAAGCCCCTGCTCGACCGCGATCATTTGAAGCCACCGCCGTTCAAGCTGGGGACTACTTTCAATCCGGTTGGCGCGCTCATGAAGTCGCCGTGGGCGTTCAACCGCTATGGGCAAATGGGAATGCCGGTTAGCGATCTGTTTCCCAACGTGGCACAGCATGTGGACAAGATCACCTTCATGCATTCGATGGTTGCAGATGGCCTGGACCATGGCGGCGCACTGCTCCAGATGCACACAGGGACTCTGACGCTAACCCGTCCGTCTATGGGTTCATGGATACTCTACGGACTCGGTACTGAGAATCAGAACCTGCCGGGCTTTCTGACTATTCGCCCGCACACGGGCCACAGCGGGGTGCGTAACTGGAGCACGGCTTTTCTGCCCGGCGCTTACCAGGGCACTCCTGTTGGGGTGTCGCGCCCCAGGCTGGAAGACGTCCAGAAAGAGCCTATTGAGAATCTGTTGCCGCAGGGCCTCAGCCCTGAACAACAGCGATATGAACTCGACATGCTGCGCAACGTCAACCTGAAACAGGCAGAGCTGAACAAGTATGACGAGCGATTGGAATCTCGCATCCAGTCGTTTGAACTTGCTTTCCGGATGCAGGCTGAAGCTCCCGATGCGTTCGATACTTCAAAGGAATCGGAGGCCACTAAGAAACTCTATGGGGTAGACGATCCGGCAACGGCTGACTATGGCTGGCAGTGCCTGTTGGCGCGGCGGCTGGTGGAGCGTGGCGTTCGCATCGTGCAGTGTAATTCAGAGGGTTGGGACCAGCACACGGAACTGGCTCGACGCCATGCGGAACAGGCACGGATGGTGGATAGGCCAATCGCGGGGCTGCTGGCAGATCTGGAATCGAGGGACATGCTGAAGGACACGCTCGTCATCTGGGGCGGGGAATTCGGCCGTACACCGGTTATGGAGAAAGATGGCCGGGATCACAACCCGTATGGCTTTACGTTCTGGATGGCCGGCGGTGGCGTGAAGCGCGGCTTCCGCTATGGCGCGACTGACGATTACGGCTATAACGCGGTTGAGGACCGAATGCATGTGCATGATTTCCATGCGACGGTGCTGCATCTGCTTGGCCTGGACCACAAACGCCTCACCTATCGATATAGCGGCAGGGACTTCCGGCTGACGGATGTTTATGGTGATGTCGCGAAGAAGATCCTGGCGTGAGAACCGTTTAGCTCGCGGCGCTGTCAAGTATCCTATGGATTGTTTAGGGCAGAGCTAACGCGACTAACTCTGCCGGGAAACCCGCCGCGCCAACTGCTACAACGATGAACTGCCGCCCGTCCGCCATATAAGTCATCGGGACGCCCGTGGTCATGGCAGGCAGAGTCATCTCGTGAATGACTTTGCCGGTCTTCTTATCTATGGCGCGGAACGTGTTACCCCCAGCCCCCGCCGGGCTGGCCCAGAGGTTATTCCCGTCCGATCCGAACAACAACGACTTCGTCACCATCAGCAACGACCGCGACGGCTTGCCCGTATTACTCAGGTCAATCCCTTTCAGTGCGGGATGATTTTTGATGTAATCCGGCGCATCGCCGTTGGCGATGGTCCACATGTGGTCGCCAGAGTTCAGGTCGATTGCCGTGATTCTTCCCCATGGTGGTTTGACAAGAGGCAGGCCCTGAGGGCCGACATTGGTACGTGCTGCAGGCCGCATGGCGAAACTTTCGCTGTCGTCCGTGTTGCCGGAGAAGGTGGGGGGAGCGATTCGGGCCGGGCCGCCATTCGCGTTGCCTGTTGTGCCGGCGGGCGCTCCGCCACGTGCGGGGCCGCCGCGACCGCCGCCGACGTAACCCATGTCCGACCTCTTCGGGTCAGCCTTTGTGACGGAGAGAAACTCACTCTGGGTGACCGATGCCACGTAAAGCACACCGGTTTCCGCATCCACTGCGCCGCCTGGCCAGTTCACGCCGCCCACATGCGCGGGAAGCAGAAACAGAGCGGATTTTCCATCTGTATCCGGCACGATCGGGGGTGAATAGAGCGGGCCCATTTTGTATTGGGAGGCGATCTTCAGCGCTTCCTGTCTCAACGCCGGTGTGAAGTCAATCAGAACGTCAGGGCTGGAACCCTGGCGGTCAAACGCAGCGGGCTTGGTGGGGAACGGCTGCGTGGGTGAAGTCCTCTCGCCAGGCACATCGGACTGCGGCACCGGGCGCTCCTCGATCGGCCACACCGGCTGCCCCGTAACCCGGTCGAATACAAAGGCGAAAGCCTGCTTTGTAACCTGCGCTACAGCCTTAATCTTCTTGCCATCTTTGTTGATGTCCACGAGGATAGGGGGCGCGGCGATATCCCAATCCCAGACGTCGTGGTGAACCAGTTGGTAGTGCCAGACGCGTTTGCCGGTGCGTGCATCCAGACACACCAGGCTGTCGGAGAACAGATTGGCGCCCGGGCGGTTCCCGCCATAGAAGTCTCCGGTCGGCATCTCGACCGGGATGTAGACGTAGCCAAGTTCTTCATCCGCGCTCAGCGGCGCCCAGGCGCCCGTGTTGCCGGAGTACTTCCAGGAATCGTTCTCCCATGTTTCATTGCCAAACTCGCCAGGCCGGGGAATCGTTTTGAAGGTCCAGATCTTCTTCCCCGTGCGCACGTCGAAGCCGCGGATGTAACCGGGCACGTTCTCTTTGGTCGTCGGAGCCGTACCCGCCAGCAATGCCGCGCCCACCACAACCGTATCCTTTACGATAATCGCCGGGGAACTTGCGCCGATTTGTCCCGGTTTCACCGCCGGGCGATCCAGGCCCTCGGTCAGTTCAACCTTGCCACTTGTGCCGAAGGTGGTGATTGGCAGACCGGTCTTTGCGTTGAGCTCTATAAGTTGGTAGCCGGGAGAAATCACCAGAATTCTCTCGTCGCCCTTACCGTCGGTCCAGTATGCGAGCCCGCGATTCACCACTCGGGCAACTACGGTTCCGCGAGGGCCTTCATCCAGCCGGTAGATCCAAAGCGTTTCGCCCGTCACCGCATCTACTGCAACCGCGTCACGCCGGGTACCTGCGGTGAAGTACAGCACCCCGCCGGCCATGAGCGGCGTGACTTCCCAATTGAAATCCGGGCGCTTGCCGAAATTCTGCGCCTTCCATTCCCAAACGATTTTTAGGTCCTTCACGTTCGAGGCATTGATCTGGTCGAGCGCCGAGTATTTGGTAGACCCGGCATCGCCGCCGTAAAAGTGCCATTCGCCGTTCTGCGCGCCACGCTGTGCACACACCGGCAGCGTTCCGACTGCCTGCAGCACTGTCAGAGGCACAATCCACCGCAACCCGTTTATTGCCATTTAGCTTTCCTCGCGCCACGCTACTTTTTTGCTTCGATCCGGATCTCATTCATGGCGGCCAGTTCCCGATCCAGTTCTTTCTCCCCGGCGGGAAAGTCGTTCGCTTTGAGAATGAACGCGGCGAGATCGGAGTACTGGCGCATGCTCAGATGCCCCGGATCGTCCGTAGGCATGGTCTTGCGCATGAATTCGAAAAGCGCCCCCACCGTCTTTCCGTTCCAGCGGCTCAGGAATTCCGGCCCGGTGAGTTCAGGAGAGCCATCCCCGCCGGTCAGATTTTCGGAGTGGCATTTGGCGCACTCTTCGCGGTAGACAGTCTGTCCACGTATGGCCTGGTCTTTTGTGTAAACGCCGTCCTGGGCCGAACGTGCTGCGGCAAGAATGGGAATGATGGCGGACAGAAAGATCGCAACGCGGGCTCGGCGCATAAGAGGTCTTGGTGAAAACGATTGCAGCTATGGAACTTATAACAGTGGGGGTTCTCTGTCAAGGGGACGGAACCCCCCTATGGATAGGGCGATTCAAGTTGACCTGAAGCCGTCATTTCATATAAGCTCGGCGCACAGTGGTGAAGTCTTGAATCGCAGGGAATCTCTTCGTGCTTTGGGGGCGTTTTTGGCAGGCTCGCCGCTGCTTGCGCAGCAGGATCCCCTGCGTGATCACACGCGGGTTCCGGGGCTGAACGAACTGTTAACGGCTTTCGATTTCGAGGCAGTGGCGTATACGAAGCAGCCGCGCGCGGTTTACGATTACCGGGCGTATGGTTCGGACAGCGAGTTTACGCTGCGCCGCAACCGTGAGGCGTTCGAATGGGTGGAGTTGATTCCGAAGCGCGTGGTGGCGGGTCCGGTGTCCACCGCATGCGAAGTGTTCGGGACGAAGATGGCGTTCCCTCTGATTGTGTCTCCGACGGCAGCCCATGGTGAACTTCATCCGGAGGGCGAACTCGCCACTCATAAGGGCGCGCTGGCGGCGGCGAGCACGCCGATGATTCTGAGCAACAATACCAGTTTCCCGTTCGACAAAGTGGTGGCGGCAGCGGGGAGCCCTATGTGGGTGCAGCTGTACCCGAAACAGCAGCTTGAGGCCAACCGGTCGTATCTGGAAAGCGCACAGGCGGCCGGGGCGAAGGCAGTGGTGGTTACTATCGACCAGCAGGTCTCGTACTACGAGCGCTCGCTGCATGACCGGAATCTGAACAGCAGTACGCGGGGTAGTGCGCGTGGTCCGGGAATGCGCCCGACGATGGGGAATCCGTACCGCGTGGCCGATAACCGCCTGTGGTACGAGTGGAAGTTTTTCGATGAGATTCGCCCTTTTGTGAAGGTGCCAATGATTGCCAAAGGCGTGGTAACGCCGGAGGATGCGAAGCTCTGTCTGGAGCACGGGGTGGATGGTGTTTATGTTTCCAACCATGGTGGGCGCTCGCTGGACTACGGCCCTTCGACTCTGGAAGTGCTGCCCGAGATTGTGGATGCGGTGCATGGACGCGTGCCGGTGCTGTTCGACAGCGGGATTCGCCGGGGTTCAGATATTTTGAAAGCCCTGGCTCTGGGCGCGAGCGCGGTGTGTATCGGGCGCGTGCCGTTGTGGGGGCTTGGATCGTTTGGTGCAGCCGGCGTGCAGCGTGTGCTGGAGATTTTGCAGGCCGAACTGGTGCAGGCAATGCAATATACCGGGTGCACTACGTTGGCGTCCGTAGATCGTAAGATGTTGCTGACGAATTTCCCGTAGAACATGCCACAGATAAAAGGAGAACCGGCCGGACGTATTGCGCCTTTTGAGGAACTGGTGAATGCGCTGGAGTTCGAGGCAATGGCGCAGCGGAAGCTGGATAGCCTCACGTATGCGCTGGTGGCGACTGGCGGCCGGAAGGCCCTGGACCGTATTACGCTGCGTCCGCGCGTGATGGTGAATACGACAAAGCTCGATCTGACGCTGGACCTGTTCGGGCTTCAGATGTTTGCGCCGATTTTGATTGGGCCTGTGGCGCAGCAGAAGCGTTTTCATCCCGAAGGCGAACTCGCAATGGCGAAGGGCGCTGCGGCGGCCAAAGCGGTCGTGGTGATTTCGGATCGTTCGAGCCAGCCGCTCGATCAGGTAACCCCGTTGTGTACGGCTGGGTTCTGGTATCAGATCTATGCCGAGGCGGATATGACTGCGGCGGCGGGTCGCGCGAAGGCGGCGGTGGCGGCGGGCGCCAGGGCGGTGTGTCTGACGCTGAGTAGTTCCGGGCTGGACTGGAGCGGTGTCGAACGCGTGCGGCAGTCGTTGAAAGCGCCATTTGTGCTGAAAGGCGTGATGAGTGCGGAAGAGGCGCAGGCATGCGTGCAGAAGGGCGTGCAGGGGATTGTGGTTTCGAACTATGTCGACGGACCTTCCGCGGGTCTGGCTTCGCCGATTGAAGTTCTGCCGGGAATCGCGGACGCGGTGGGGGGGAAGATACCGGTCCTGATGGATGGCGGGCTGGTGCGTGGCGCCGATATGTTGAAGGCGCTGGCCTTGGGCGCGCGTGGGGTTTTGATTTCCCGGCCGGCAGTTTGGGGATTGGCTGGCTACGGAGCGGATGGAGTGCAGCGGGTTACGGAGTTGCTGCAGACCGAGCTTGCGCGGGATATGGCCATGACGGGGAAGCCGGGTTTGAAGATGATTGACCGAAGCACTGTGAAGGTGCATCGCTGGTAAGTGCCAGGCGCCCGGCCCGGCGGGCGACGTTTCAGGGTTGAAACCAGGTGAGCTGAGACGAAAACATGGCTAAAACGGCGTAACCTGTGTGTTTTGAGTAAAACTTATCCTGAGCGTGGTTACCGACTCGCTGGAGCAGTACGGTAGAGGCAGCCGAGATCAATCGGCTCTCAGATTCCGGCTGAGGCGCTAAAGTTCCGATCGATTTCCGCCGATTCGTTCAACAGTAATGGAAGATGCCCGGAGATTGGTAGTTTGTCTGCTCGCCCTGACGTTTCCACTACTCGGGGCCGGCGAAGTTCGGAGTTCGCCGCGTACCATTTTCGGGGATGGCAGCCGCCTGGCAGTTTTGACTCGCGCCCATGATGTCCAGATGCTTTCGGTGGTGGAGGCAAAACGTGGATACCCGGTCAAACTGCGCGGCGTAGTGACATACATGGACAGGTTTGAAGGAAATCTGGCTGATGCATTCATTCAGGACGACACTGCCGGCATTTTCGTGTTCTTGCAAAAGTCCGCCGTTCAGTTGCCTGTTCACACGGGACAGATCGTCGAAGTTTCCGGTGTCTCGACGCCGGGCGACTTTTCTTCCTGCGTGGCAAACGGGCAGATCAGAATCCTTGGCGAAGGGTCAATGCCGAAGCCGAAGCACCTGGTGTATGAGGAACTTCTGGGCGCGAAAGAGGACGGGCGGTGGACGGAACTCGAGGGGGTGGTCCGCTCCGGACAGATAAAGACCGGGCGGCTGTTCTTGAATGTGGCCACGTTTGGTGGAACGTTCCTGGCTATCATGCCGGCTTATTCAAAGGACTGGGCCAATACGCTGGTGGACTCCAGGGTTGCGTTGCGCGGCGTTGTCGCGGCGATTTTCAATGATCGACGGCAATCAGTGGGCTTCAGGTTGTTCGTGCCGGATCCTTCGTTTGTTCATATTCAGGAGCCTGCGCCCGCCAATCCGTTCGAACTGGAAATAGCTCCCACGGTAGCTGTGGGTCAATTCCGCCCCCAAAGTTCGCTCGAGAGGCGAATCCGGGTCCGCGGTGTCGTGACGGCGGTTGAACCGGGAGTTGCTGTTTACCTCTCGGACGGGCAGGGAAATCTTGAGGTGCAGTCGGCCCCGTTCTGTCCGGTGAAGGCGGGCGATGTTCTCGATGCAGTTGGCTTTCCCGGTCATGTTAATGGCCGTCCGGGTTTACAGGACTCGATTTGCCGCAGGGTGAAAGATTCCGCAAAGGTGGAAGCCGTGCCAGTGACCGCTGACGAGGTGCTTCCAGCACTTATCGAAACCGATCCAAGCGGTTATGGCCTGCAAGCAGGTAAGAAGTACGATGCAACCCTGGTCAGCATTGAAGGGAAACTTCTGCAGTACTCTGAAGGTCCCAACGGGTACACGCTGGTTCTTTCGGCAGGGAAAAGGACGTTTTCGGCGTTGATGCCGTCGAGCGGCGAGGTTCCGCGCGTTGAAACCGGAAGCCGAATTCGCCTGACTGGTGTTTGCCTCGTGACGTTCGATCCGTACCGGCGAGGACAATACTTTCGGATCCTGCTTCGGGTGCCGGGAGATGTCGTGGTTCAGGAACGACCCCCGTGGTGGAATTTGCGCAAGGCACTTTGGGCTCTCTGCGCGTTCTCTTTTTTGTCCGCGCTCACCTGGATTCTGGTGCTGCGAAGCCAGGTCGCTCAGAGAACACGCCAATTGCACGAAATTTCTCTTCTGGATCCGCTCACGGGCGCGGCTAATCGTCGGCACTTTGACGAGAGGCTCGCGGCTGAATATGACCGAGCGCGCCGATCCGTATCACCACTTTCTCTTCTCATGGTAGACATTGACCACTTCAAGGCGCTGAACGATAGTGAGGGGCACCCGCGTGGCGACGCATATCTCCGGCAGGTGGTGGGTATTTTGCACACTGTGGTGACGCGCCGCCAGGATCTGGTGGCCCGTTACGGAGGAGAGGAGTTTGCTGTGGTTCTTTCAGATACGCCGGCGGAAGGTGCACGGATGTTGGCCGAGGCTATACGGATGCGAGTGGAGCGGCTGGCAATTCCGAACTCCGGGCTGCCGTCTGGCAAGGTACTCTCGGTCAGCGTCGGGGCCGCGACGTGGCTCAGCTCTGACGAGGGGTCGGCGGCGGATCTGGTTGCTGAGGCGGACCGGGCGCTTTATCAGGCCAAATCGCTTGGTCGCAACTGCACGGTTACTGTGGAGATTGGGGGGCAATGCGAACTGCGGTCCATTGTGGCTGGGAACTATTATTCGATAATTGGTCCATCCAGGCAGGGATAAAGGGTTGCTGCTCGGGATGGATCCGATGTTTGGAAGGTTATATGACGTCGGGTCAGCTGCATTCCGAGAGCAGCGCCGAAGTCTCGTTCGGACTATGCGCCTCTCCCTGACAATTACGAAACCACTGGTCAGGGCGGTGGTGGCGCGTTCAGAGAGTTAGGCGCACTCGCCGTTGGAGAATGGCCCTGAATGCGCCCGCAGGGCAGTACTTTGGTTTTTCATACGTTCAGCGGGTGTTGAGGTTGGCAAGCTCTGGAAATTGTTGGTTCTCACATTGCAGGCATTTCTTCACGGCCGTGATTAGCTGACTCTGGGAGAATGGTTTTTCCAATACGGCGCAAAGGGCCTTTAAGTCCTCAGGCGCGATGTCCTCCGGGCTGAATCCAGTCATCAGGATGACCTTTGATTTCGGTTGGAGTTCGAAGATATTGCGGGCCAACTCCAGGCCGCCCATTATTGGCATCGCAATGTCCGACAAGGTAAGTGCAATCTCGGAGCTCATTTCCTGATAGAGTTCCAGCGCCTGTGATCCATTCTGAGCGAGAATCGGAATGAAGTCGTGGCGGGCCAGTATGGCTGCGCAGACGTCGCGGACAGCTTGCTCATCATCGACAACCAGGATTTTCACTGCCTGGGTCGCCCTTCGCCGGATGCGCGAGTGCGTGCCACAAGACGTTGCATTACGCCCTCAGCAGCAAGTCGACGGCCACTTACGCTCGACGATCCGCTCGACCGGACCTCGCCATTTGCCGACTTCCATCGCCACTGGAGCGACTCTGGCACGGTTGTTCTTATTCATCGGAACGCGTTAAGGCAGCCTCTGAAAAATGTGCACCATGAGCGTTGAGCTTCTGCATCGAGGAGAATCCAGCAATGCCGAAGGGTCTCTTCTGCGGCGAGAACAATCCTCCTCGTCAACGAAGTACAACGAGTTTGCGTTGCCGTTTGAGCCAGATTGTCCACTTGCGCAATGATCGCCCAAGTAGCGGCGATTGGGGTAAATGTGATCTGACAGACGGAAGCTTTCAGCCGGACAGTAGCGTGGCTACAAATATGCTGAAGATCTGGACCGTATGCCACTTTGCCAGGAATGCAGGAATTTAATGGATGAAGCGGGCGTAGCGATAAGGCGCTTCGCCGATGCGACCGCCCGCCTTTCAGCGGCTGCCCAGGACGGCGAGCACGCTGAACTTTACGAACTCAAACATGCTGTTCAGAAGTGGCGCGAGGCCACAGACAAGTCAGTGCTCCGATATGAACATCACCAGGCTTCACATACAACGTTGCCGTCCCGGGCGCGCACGGAGGCTGCGAGACTAAGTTCCGGCTCGCGGCGCACACGCCACATTGCGGTGATGGATGCTGATAAAACTATCGCAGGGGCAGACAGCGGCTCGGGCTGCGGCGAACTATTACGGCTTACTTGCGGCAGCTAAGTGATTTGAGCCGCTGCCATGCGGCCGGGCCAGTTCTTTCCGTCATTGCCGTAATCCTCAATCAGCTCTTTGCAGAACCACCCGCACATCCGCGTACCCAAAAGCACAACCCGAGGATTTCAGCATTGAATTGACACGCTTGTGGTTCCGTAACGCGGCCTGCCGCCCCGAGGCTTCGATCAGGTCGCCCTATCGAAACTGCCCAGTACCGGAGATTCACCGAACCCTGGTCCTTTTTCTCGCGAAGAGTCTCGACAGGGTGTAACGACTTCAAGAGAGTAATCTGGGTGTCTACGGTGAAGGGGTGAGGTTACGCCTGGCTATCAAAGCTGCCTGGCTGTGGCGCGTTTGAACGGTACTTCGAAGTGTCACTTCGATTTCTCCACGCTATGGACGCACATCGCGGGGCCTCGATCATGCGTTACATTTCCGAGGATTGTTGGGCGGAGTTCAACGGCGCCGGCCGGATTCCGGACCCGAACTCCTGAAACCGCAGCCCCGGTTACGGCGAATCGAGGCCTGCCCAGAAGCAAGCCCTGCATCTCATCGCATCCCAGGCTGCTGAGCAGGTGCAGTTGAGCGGTTGTCTGCACGCCTTCGCCGATCACCCGCAGCCCAAGAGTATGGGCCAATTCCACAACACACCGTAACACCGCGGCTCCACGCGGCCGGCTCTCATTTTCAGTGAGGAACGCCCGGTCGATCTTCAAGGCATCAAGGGGCAGCTTCTGCAGGTAGCTCAAAGACGAATAGCCAGTACCAAAATCGTCGAGCGCTATCGTCACGCCGAGGTTTCTGAGCTTCGCCATAGTGTGGGCCGACTCCTCTGCATCACGGATGAAAACACTTTCCGTCAATTCGAGTTCCAGCAGGCGCGCGGGGAGCCCCGTCGATTCGAGCGTCTGCACAACAATCTCGACGAAATCCGGACACGCGAACTGGGAAGCCGAAACGTTGACAGCGACCCCGGTCCCCCTCAAGGTTCCCGTTTGCCACTCCGCGCACTGCCGGCAAGCCTCGCGGAGAACCCAGGTACCGATCGGGATGATCAAACCGTTCTGCTCCGCAATGGGGATGAATTTCAGGGGCGGTGTAGAGCCATGATCGGGCGAATACCAGCGAACCAGGGCTTCGAAGCGGCTTGGGAGCGACCTGCCCGGAGCAAACTGAGGCTGAAACATCAGTCTAAATTCCGACAGCGAGAGAGCCCTTCGGAGTCGTGTTTCCATCTCCAGCCGTTCGCGCGCTACATCCGCATATACGGGGGTGAAGAATCTGAGCTGGTTCTTGCCAGCCCGCTTTGCTTCGTGCATTGCGACGTCGGCGCCCCTTTGCAGCACTTCCGGGTCAGTCCCATTTTCCGGGAAGAGACTGATGCCAATGCTGGCGCCGATAAACACCTCCCGGTCGGCTATTCTGAATGGCTCGTCCAGGCAGGTGATCAGTTTGTTGCCGAGATGGCGCACCGCGTCCGGACCTCCGAAGCCGGCGGCAACAAGGGTAAATTCATCGCCGCCGAAACGGGCCAGGGTGCCGGATTCACCGCAAACCGCGAGCAACCGTTGAGCGACCTCTTTCATCAGCAGATCGCCCGCGGAGTGGCCCAGCGTATCGTTCACCAGTTTGAAGTGGTCGAGATCGATAAAAATGACCGCGACGGACGTCCCGGCGGCGCACTCATTGATCGCTTGTGCCAGTTTCTCCCGGAACAGTCTCCGGTTAGGAAGATCCGTCAACTCGTCATACAGAGCCTGATGAAGCAGCTGCAACTCCGAGAGCTTCCGTTCGGTCATGTCTTCGGCGACACCAGCAAGGCGCACGATATTGCCGTCGCTGTCGCGAACAGGAAAAGCGCGATCGCGAATCCAGCGGACGGCGCCGGATGGCTGCACGATGCGGTATTCGTTTTCGAGGATTTCTCCCTGGACCTGGCGTAAGAATGCTTCTTGTGCCCGCGACCGGTCCTCCGGATGTATGGAATGCGTCCAGTTTTCCGGATTCGTGTGAAGGTCCTCGCATGGCTGCCCCCAAACCTTTTCGTAGGCCGGGCTCACGTAAAGCACCTCTTTTGATGCCGAGTCTGTCATCCAGAAGACCTCGCGGATGTTTTCGGCCAGTTGGCGAAATTTTTCCTCGCTGCTCCGCAGGCTTTGCTCGGATTGCCTGGACTCGGTAATGTCTGGACAGAGGCCTACGTGTCCCAGGAATTCGCCGCCCGGCGATAAGCGCGGATCCGCGCGCGTTTCGAGCCACCGCCACTCACCATCGGCGCGCCGGACGCGGGCTGCGGCCGTGAAAGGCGCGTGTTCCCGTAAGGCACGGTGGAATGCCGCCGCAAACTCCGGCCGCTCGTCCGGGTGAATCAGCAACTGCCACTTGCCTCCCTGGACCTGTTCGCGGCCAGTACCGAAGAATTCCCGGTACGCCCTGTTGATGAACTGAACCTCGCCCTCTACGTTCGTCACCCACATCAACATCGCGCAACCATCGGCCATGATGCGGAAGCGATCTTCACTCTCGTGCAGCGCTTCCTCGGTCCGCTTGCGCTCCGTGATGTCTTCCACGTGGACAACGGAATACAACGGGTTGCCGCCGCTGTCTCTTACCAGCGAAACCCTCATACGGGTCCACACCACCGTTCCGGTACGGTGCATGCAGCGCATTTCCGCGTCCGCGCATCCGATCCAGCCCGTCCACAGATGTTCCCTCCTCTGTTGGGCAGACCCCTGATCATCGGCGTGGATCAGGTCCGGCCAGGTTGTGTCCATCAGTTCCTGTTCGGAATAGCCGAGCATCCGGCAAAACGCACCATTCACGTGGAGGAAGCGCCAGTCCAACCCGCAGACGCAAATGCCGAAAGGCGCGTGTTCAAAGGCCCCGCGGAATCTTTCTTCGCTTTTCTGCCGTAATCGTTCCACGTTAAAAGACCTCACCTCTATTTATCACCTAATTATCACCTAATTGTCGGTCCTCTGGGGCCTTTCTTCAGTCAGCAGTGCCGTGACCGCGATGGTGCGGGCCCCTGCATGGAAGGGTAGCTTCGGAGCGTACACAGGCACCGATCAAGCCAGTCAGTTCCGAATCGCTTATAAGACGAAGATCGGTAGCTGTTCGCGATTTCTCTCGTCGAGTCAATTTCCAACAGGGCCTGAAACACCATATCTGCCGCAATCCGCCATGGCACCCCGGGATGAGTGTTTCTCGATAAACTATCCAACGGGCCAGCCTTGCGCATCTTCTGGAAAACCCTCGCGCGCTTTTGGAAGTCCGGCGGAGCACGGCGGACGGCTTCGGCACCCTTCCGTGCCGGCAAGTTTCGGGCCGCTGCGGCTACGGTCGCGACGGCTGCTTTTCTCTGGGTGGCTCCGCTTCCGGCGCGGATCATCGAAGCAGATATCAATGGCATTGTCCATCCGGTCACTGTTCGCGTCATCTCATCCGCTATCGCGATGTCCGAACGAGAGCACGCGGACGCTTTGCTTATTCGCCTCAGTACTCCCGGCGGTTTCATGGGAGCGACGCGGGATATCGTGGAGCGGGTCTTTCATTCCCGGGTTCCGGTGATCATGTGGGTCGGGCCTTCTGGCGCCCGGGCCGCGTCCGCCGGTTTCTTTCTGCTCGAATCGGGCGACATTGCGGCCATGGCTCCCGGAACCAATACAGGGGCTTCCCATCCCGTCCTTGCATTTGGCCAGGAGATAGACCCGGTAATGAAAGGGAAGATCGAAAGCGATGCCGCGGCACTGATGCGCGCAATCACCACGCACCGGGGGCGTAACCAGCAAGCCGCAGAGAAAGCCGTTCGGGAAAGCACTTCTTATACCGACCGCGAAGCCCTCGAGCAGCATCTCATCGACCTGATTGCTGCTGATCCCTCCGCCCTCATCCAGCAGCTTGAGGGACGTCAGATTACCCCCCGCTTCGACGGCCGTCGCCAGACGCTGCACTTCAACAGCACCGCTATCGATGTCTACCAACCCTCGCCCGCCGAGCGCGTGCTGCTGGCGATTGCCGATCCCAACATTGCACTTCTGCTGGTGGTACTCGGGGTGCTCGGAATATATCTGGAGTTTTCCTCGCCGGGACTGGTTGTGCCGGGCGTTGCCGGAGCGATCCTGGCCCTGCTGGGCCTGACCGCGCTTTCCATGTTGCCGATCGACTGGCTGGGCGCGATGCTCATGATTCTCGGGTTGGTTTTCTTTGTTCTCGAAGCAAAATTCGCAACCCATGGAGTACTCACTACGGGCGGCGCACTGGCGCTCGCTCTTGGCGCGGTGATGCTGATTGATACGAACATCCCTGAATTGCGCATTCGCTGGAGCACCGCCCTGGGACTCGTCATTCCGTTCGCTTTGATCACCAGTTTTCTTCTCTCCCTCGCGGTGCGCGCCCGGCATTACAAAGTCGTTACAGGTCTCGAGGGGATGTTGGGGGAGCCGGCGGTGACACTCCGGGAATTGAACCCCTGCGGCACCATTGTGGTTCGGGGAGAGTACTGGAGCGCATGCGGGTCCCGGCACGTTGCGCCAGGCGAGCCAGTTCGCATCACTGGAATTGAAGGGCTCACGCTCAGGGTTGAGCCCATCGCGACTGACCAACCCGCGGTTCAGCAGGATAAGGAGACGCAGTGACAGGCACACCGGTTCTTGTGGTCGTTTTCATTCTCGTGATCTACCTGCTTTCCTCGATCAAGATTCTGGCTGAATACGAACGAGGCGTGATCTTCCGCCTTGGCCGGCTTCTCCCGCAGGCGAAAGGGCCGGGCGTCATTCTGGTGTTTGCTCCGCTCGACCGGATGGTCCGGATCTCGCTGAGAATCGATACCATCGAAGTGCCTGCCCAGGACGTGATCACGCGAGACAATGTCACCGTCAAGGTTAACGCGGTGATTTACTTTCGTGTGGTTGAGCCACGGCTGGCTGTCATCGAAGTCTCGAATTTCCTGTACGCAACCTCCCAACTGGCGCAGACGACTCTTCGCAGCGTTCTGGGCGAAGTCGAACTCGACGACCTCCTGAGCAAACGGGACGAGTTGAACGTGCGGCTGCAGGCGATTCTCGATCAGCACACGTCGCCCTGGGGAGTGAAGGTGACGCTTGTCTCCGTCAAGCAGGTCGACATTCCGGAACAAATGATCCGGGCCATCGGAAGGCAGGCCGAAGCGGAGCGTGAGAGGCGCGCCAAGGTTATTCATGCCGAGGGAGAGTATATGGCCTCCGAGAAACTGGGCATGGCTGCTGAAGTCATCCAGAGACAGCCGGTCGCGATCCAGCTCCGCTACCTGCAGACACTTGTGGAAATTGGACAGGAAAAGAATACAACAATCGTGTTCCCGCTCCCCATCGATATACTGAGCTCACTCGAACGTTTTTTCGACAGCGGGCGGCGGGATGGCTCCGCTAAAGCTTAGCCACGTCCCGGATGGAAAGCAGCCCCGGACACGTTCTCAGCCGTGGGAATTCACATGCGCTTACAACGGGATGCCCGGCAGAGCATCCGCGACGTGGCGCCGATGAGGATATTATCGACCCTTGGTTTACATCGCCGCGAGAGATTCGGCTCAGCAATAACAATTCTCACCAGCGTTCTCTCGCTTTGTGGCACCCTGAATTGGCATCAGCGCAGGTTCCTGGCAGCGCGTGCACCGCCGTATGCTTCGCCCTCCCGCGGTGTAAGCCGCCGGTCAGGAGCCCGGAACTTGAAGGTGCAATCCAGGCAAAAATACTTTCGCTTTCCTGTCAGCAGCATCAGAATTCGCTCGAGACCTGCTGCCTTTTTGATTTTAAGCCTTGTCGAATAACATCTTAAACACGTCCCGCCGGGGTTCGCCCTGAGACGGACGCCGCCAGGCGGGTTATCTTCTGTCCAGTCAGTCATTTGCTTGATTGATTCACGCGGCGCATCACTCTCTTCCTTATCTCAAACGAATGCACCAGAGCTCAATCGAACTGTTCTGAAAGATGAGACAGCTAGTGCAAACCAGGCGGTCGGGCCGACCCTCCAGCACGGCTTATTAGCAAGTACTAGTACTTATAGTGGCACAAATTGACTGCGAAAGAGGGGAGTTCATAAAAGCTCTTCTGGGTTTCCGCGCTGGCGCAGGCGAGACCAGTCCATTTATTACGAAAGTGATACATATTAGCTCGCCGGCTTCGGGGTGTCGCAGCGTCGAAACTCTTGGCGATCACGAATCGGGGGGCTTTGTCTGTACTGTGGCCGCAGGCGCCGCCCGGTAAGCAGGGGCAGGGGCTGCGGCCACCTCGGCTGCCTATCGTAGGTGGCCAGGCTCGGATGTTATGGAGCCTTCACTTATCGACCATCGCCTGGTCTGTACTGGGCTTATACTCCATAATGCGCTCGAAGAGCAGGCAATCCGTGATGTAGCCAAATCCTTGTAGCCGGCAGGGCATCGAAGTTCTGTTGGTCAGCCGCGTTTTGGCATCGCGCCCGGCGAACCTGAATTCGGATTCGTACCGGGTTGGGCCGGTACGCCAAGCCAGCCACCTCCTAAGGCCTTGATCAACACGACTGTCGCGACCATGCGCTGGCCTCCGATTTGGGTTGCAGTACGTTGATTCGTCAGGAGAGAGGTTTGCGCATACACGACATCGAGAAAGCTCACCAGGCCGCTCTTGTACCGGTTTAGCGCGATCGTTTCCGCCTGCCGGGCGTAGGTTACTGCATCAGCGGTCGATTGTGCCTCACCGTTGAGAATGCGCAGAGCAGCCAGTTGATCTTCTACCTCCTGATACGCGGTCAGCACTGTCTTTTGGTACTGTGCGAGAGACTGCCGGTACACTGCCCATGCCTGATCCACGCCCGATCGCACTCTTCCGCCAGTAAACAAAGGCGTCACAGCAGACGCGCCCAAAGACGCTATGGAGTTCTGCCAACTGAACAGACTCGTCATGTTGGTGGTTTCAAAGCCCGCCAGGCCCGTAAGCGATATGTGGGGCAGTGCGGCCGTCTTAGCCACGCCGACCTGTGCGTTAGCGGCTGCTACGTAACGCTCCACTTCGGCGATATCGGGACGGCGCCCCAGAAGTTCAGCCGGAAGACCAGAAGGGATTGCAGGCGGCTGCCACCCGTCCTCACGACCTGGCAGCGGACTGGGCGGAATGGAGAACTCCGAAGCAGCCTTTCCTGTGAGTACTGCAATTGCGTGGTCGAGTTGCGACCGCTGGACGTCCAGCGCCTGCGCCTGTGACTGCGTTTGGCTCAACAGCGTCTGGGCCTGTTTCACTTCCAATTCGCTCGTCAGCCCACCTCGAAAACGATTGCTGGTTAAATCCACTGCTTGTTGCATTTCCTGCACGGTGGAGTCGAGTACCTTGCGTTCGGCATCGTTCTCACGTAAGGCGTAGTAGTCCATCGCTACGTTCGCCTCCACGGCGAGTCGCACAAACCGCACATCGGCTGCTGTCGCCTGTTCTGTTGCGTTGGCGGCTTCGATAGAATGGCGCACTCGTCCCCATGCATCTACCTCGTAGCTGAAGAACGCCGGCAGTTGGAAATCATTGAAGGTAGCGGCCAACCCGTTAGTGTTGCCATTGTTCGGTCGGGTTTGAGCTTCACGTGTCCGCGAAGCGCTCGCACCAAGACTAATGGTGGGGAAGAGGAAAGATCGCGCGTATCTCGCGCCTGCATCGGCCTGATCTACGCGCGCTACCGCGAGCCGGATGTCCTGATTTGCTGCATCGGCCTCAGTTTCCAACCGGTCCAGTTGGGGATCGTGAAAGACCCGCCACCAGTCGCTGTAAGCAATTTCAGGCGTACCGGAATCCGGCGTGCCGCCTTCCTTAAATTGCGTCGGAACCGGAGGCACCGGCTGGTGATATTTCGGGCCGACCGTACAGCCCGCGAGTGACACCAGAGTTATCGCCCCGGCTAAGCGCATAGACTCCATCTTGAAGTTCCGCATATCATTGCCCCTTGTTGTTTCCGCCGGACGCCGACTGCACCGCGACCTGCATTCCGTTCACCAGAGAGTCTGGCGGGTTGGCGATTACGGCGTCGTTCGGACGAACTCCGGTAATGACTTCAATCGTGTCTCCGAAATCATGCCCTAACGTGATTTTTCGAAGCTCGACTTGGTTTTGACTGTTCACCACACCCACTTGCGGACCGGCGGCCCGGAAAAGAACCGTGCTTGATGGCAGCACCAGAGGCACAACATTGAGCGGAAGCTGAAAGTGCACGTCAGCATATGCGCCAGGAAGCAGCACGCCGGACGGATTCGGAACGTCGAGTTCCACCGTCAACGTTCGGGAGTTTACATCAATTGCGTCCGCGGTTCGCGTGACCGAAGCGCCGAAGGGGCGGTTGGGGATTGCGGTCAGATCCATCGATGCTCTTGTGCCAACCCGGACTTGTTTGGTGAATTGTTCGGGTACCGTGACAAACACCCGCACGATATTATTCTGCGAAAGCCTGAAGAGCTCGCGACCAATGCCGGCGTTGCCTGCGTTCACCAGATCCCCAATATCCACCTTTCGCTCTGTGATTACGCCATCAAATGGCGCCACGATTTTTTCGTACCCCTGCATCTGTTCCAGTCTGT
>JAUZEU010000481.1 GCA_030838885.1 Bryobacterales bacterium
AACTGCCCTGTCAGCCCGTGACGGGTGGCGTTGATGCGGGAGCGTTTTTTGCCTTCCTCGGTTCTGGGGCCGGTGCTCTTTTGAGCATTTTGCCGGTTGGCTTCAAGTTGTGCTTCTGAGATCTGTGACTGTGGAATGGCTGGTGACATAGGTGTGTCCTCTCAGCCGAGGATTAGCATGTGTCGTGGGCCGGAACGGATGCTCCCGGCGCGTATGTGGTTGATTTTCCGGGTGAAAATAAATTTGCGTCGCGCGTGACCCGCAGATGAAAGCCGGATGCACACAGATAGGGGGAGGGCGCTCTTATAAGGTGTACGATCAAGGCGATGGACGACATCGACATTGACGAGATCGCAGAGGTCAACTATCCCGACGACCCCAGTCCTGGTGCACAGGACCATGTAGAGGTTCGGTTCAAGGACGGCACCACGAGAATTTACAGTGGTCCGGAGGTGGTGGAACTGCTTGAAGTTCTGAAGCACTGGACCCCGCCGACGGCGTAATCCACGAAGCTGTGGAGTTTACAGCTGTTTGCGAGTATTATGTGGCCGTATGGAGGTCAGCGTGATTGGCGTGATCAGCATTGAGCGCGAGTACGGGTCCGGCGCGGCAGGTATCGGAAAAGCGTTGGCCGAGCGCCAGGGCTGGAAGCTTTGGGACGGTGAAATTACCGATGCCATTGCGCGCCATTTGAAGTGCGATAAGCATTCCGTGGAGCAGCGTGAGGAGCGCGACGATTCGATCTTTTACAAACTGATCAAAGTGTTCATGCGCGGCAGCTATGAGCCGAGTATGAATGGCCAGGAGCTTGAACTTCTGGACGCCGAAAACCTTTCGCGCTTATTCGAGAAAGTCATCACCGAGGCGGCCGATCAGGGTAACTGCGTCATCATTGGCCGGGCCGCACCGTGGTTTCTCAGGAACCGCGACAACGTACTTCGGGTGTTCCTGTATGCGCCCTATGAGGAAAAGATCCGGAGGACCATCGCGCAGGGAAAGACGCGACGCGAGGCCGAGCATTTGATCGACACAGTCGATCAGGAGCGGGCGGCGTTTATCCGTAGGTACTACAACAAGGACTGGCCGGACAGGAGCATCTATCACCTGATGCTGAACTCGGCTGTTGGCGACGATAAGGTGATCCGGCTCATTCAGGCGGAGATCGCCACGCTGAACGAGCCATGAGCACATAAAGTCGAACTGCTACACCATGGCGATTCACATGCTTGAATGCCAGGATGCGACATGCAATGCATTATTTGCAAAGTAGTCTGGTCGCGGTATTCGTGCTCAGCCTGATAACCGTTACCGGATGTGCCGTCCGTACGGGCTACTACGATGCACCACACTCGGACTATCACAGGTGGGGTCGGGCGGAACGGGAGCCGTACTCCCATTGGGAAGCCGACCAGCACCGATCTCACAGGGACTATCGCCGGCTGAAACAAGACGACCGGCAGGCATATTGGAACTGGCGCCACGATCACCCTTAACCTGCGCCGGATTCCGGGAACGGCTCCCGTTTCCCTGGACTGTACGAGCGGCGGCATTGTCCGTGATGTGGTGCTTGCTTGGCCGCGACGACGGCAGTTTCCGCATTCTGCTCGCATGTTTGAACCGGATAAGGGCGGGCATTGGTCTGGGTCAGGCCATGCATGCCAAACAGGCAGGCAACGATGGACAAGGGCGTTTTCGCGTGTATGAAAACGGCACCATTTAATGGAGTCCTCCGTCAGGCGCGCATGAAGTCCACGGTGCAATCCGCGAGCAGTATGTTCGGATTGGTGCCGAAAACAGCCGGCTCGGTTATCCCGTCTCCGACGAGGTGCAGCGCCGGATGGCGTAGGACGCGTCACTAAATTTGAGCACGGTTCCATCTACTGAAGTGCCCGCACTGGCGGGCGCGTTGATTCCGCAAGATAGAAAGTAACTCTACGGGGGCGTGAGCCCCCTTGAACCGCCCTCTGAAACCCGTCAGAAATAATCCGCCACACACTGCAACGAAACAGGAGAATGAGGAAGGTTCCGGCACGAGCACATCTGAAATCTGCAGGCTCGTGATCCTGCCTTGAACGCCCGGCTCATTCGGAATCGAAGTATAGGTCGCCGCGCTTCCCACCAGTCGGCTTGTTTTCGGGGCGAATTCGACTGCGAAGAAGATGAACGGCTTCGCGGGATTGTGAAAAGCCGCAGACAAAAGGTAGCAAACCTCGTCGGGAGGGAAGTTGCCGCCTCTGGGGTTCTGGCATCCACCCGGCGCCTCCGGACGTAACATGAACTGGGACATATCCCCCAAACTGTAGGCGCTCGCAGGAATCTCGACCGGTGTCATCGCGCCCGGCGGACTTTGAAGAATGAACATAATGCCGCTTGAGTGCACGTCGGCACTGATAACATCCGATAGCTGCGCCACACCCTGCGCGTCGACCCTAAACGTAATCGAACCGGAAGATGTCCGATAAAGCGTGCGCCGTGAACGTGAAAGTATCGATGCTATCCGCCGCACCTGTACTGCAAAAAACGATCGCGGCAAGCAGCCCCAACCGGCTTCGGAAGTACATAGCGTCACCCTGCCAATAACCGCCCGATTTTCGCGCCGCCGCGTAATAAAGTCAACCCCTGTGAGCCTGGCAACCGCGAACCCGGGAGTTAGTCGGCAAGTTACGCCACCGACTGGTAATGAGCCTTGTCACGCCAGATGGATTTAATATCACTGCATCGCGGCTGGGCAGAGTTTCATGCACGCCACGTACACATCATTCCTGGAGTAATGGTGATATTGCTGATTCTCGTCGCGGGATCAGGTGCGCCGTTCTGTAAGACCAACAATGCCGGCAGGCCCTGAGGAGCAGATCCGGTTTGTGGGCAAGTTACATAGGCGGAGTATTCGCTCCGCCAGCGTTATTGGTATGAACTGTGCCGTTACGCAGGGCTTCGCATAGATATCTAATGTTGCTGTTTAGCTCCTCCAAAATAAGTTCTCTCTCTTTCTCTCCGCAGGCGAGCAGAGCCCTTATGGCTGCATTCACCTGTTTCTCCAGATGCGTTTCCCATTCCTCTAGTGACATGACAAGAATCCCCGCAGCCCAAGCCAACCTTGTAACCAAGAGTGTGCGCCAGGAGAGTCAAATATCTTAGACCTAAATACACTAGTACTACTTTTAAGAGAGATAGATGATACATTTTCCACGAAAAATAGGGCGATTCGCTACGGCTTTACAATATTTTTACAACTTTGCAGGAAACGAGTCACCCTGTGCCGAAGTCGCTGATTCCGATTTGATGCTGACGTGGCATCAGAATTTTGGGCATCAACAGAAACTGAACGAGCGGACCTTACAACCTCGCGCTGAGCCATTGCTTCAACGTGCGTCGCAGGTTTACTCACGACAGAGACATTGGGAAACTGACCAGCCCACGTCAGGGCCAAGCCTGAGGGCGGCAGGACAGTCAACTGGCGCGTGCTCTACCTTGCTGGCCGTAGCTTCTCAGAGACCCGATCCACACACGAGCGGAGAGCAGGATCGCATACCAAGAGGATAAAGTCAGGGTGCTTCCTGAAAGAGCGGTTCTGGCAACTTGCAGCGCGAGGCAGGATATGCGCGCTGGTAACGATTCAGCGAACTCTGTGCAGTGGTTTGTGGTCGAGGCTCGCCGCGCCTTTTTCAGCGCAGGCCGAATCTATCGCGAATCGCCGTCACCATCCACGTCACCACCGCCGGCGAGGGCCGCCCCGCTGACGTGAACGCTATCCTGTACAGGATTGGCTTTCGCCTGAACAGCGGGCTGCTGCTGCCTCGGTTGCGTCGTCTGTGATACGTAAGAATCCGTTGCGGAACTGACAGGGCTGATCATACTTTCTTATCGGCAGCAATTTCGCAAACTTTAGATCTTATTTCTGAAGCCTTACTCTTTTCCAGCGGCTTTCAGCGCACCCGTATGTGCCGCGACGGCCTTCGTCAGGCCGTCCAAGTTGTATCCGCCTTCCAGCACTGAAATTAAACGTCCGCCAGCGTGTTTATCAGCTATTTCCAGCATGACGTTTGTAAGGTCCGCGAAATCGGGGTCAGCCAGCCGGAAGTGCCCGAGCGGGTCTCCCAAACGCGAATCGAATCCGGCAGAGATCAGGACAAGATCCGGTCTGAACTCGTCCATGGAGCGCGCCAGTTTCCCTCGAAATGCCCCCAGAATCTGTTCTCGTCCGGCACCGGCAGGGAACGGGCAATTCATCGTGCTGCCCTCCCCCGCCTCTGCGCCAGTTTCGTCCGGATCTCCCGTGCCGGGATACCAGGGCGATTGATGCGTACTGAAGAAGAAGACGGAAGGATCACTGTAAAACACATCCTGCGTTCCGTTCCCGTGATGGACGTCCCAATCCGCAATCAAGACCCGTTCTATTCCGT
This sequence comes from Bryobacterales bacterium, assembly GCA_030838885.1. Classification (GTDB taxonomy): domain Bacteria; phylum Acidobacteriota; class Terriglobia; order Bryobacterales; family Bryobacteraceae; genus BOG-234. The sequence goes on from JAUZEU010000481.1 coordinate 4,404, forward strand.
ACTTACGCTGGGCGTACCGGGCCGCAATCGCAACATTGTTGAACAGGCAGAAGCCCATGCCGCGATTGGCCGACGCGTGGTGTCCCGGCGGACGCACGATACAAAACGCGTTCCGCGCCTGTTCCCGCATGACCAGATCCACCGCATTCAGGCAGACACCCACCGCATGCCTGGCTGCTTCGAAGGAACGCGGGCCGATGTCCGTATCCCCGGTGCTCAGAGAGGAGTATCCGCCTTCTACGTCCCGCTTCGCCGTCGCGATGTACGGCAGGGTGTGGCACAGAGCGATTTCGTCTGTTGCCGCAGCCCGTGGCGCGACCGGCGCAGGTCCGGATTCACCCAGACCCCGAACAGCCGCATCCCACCGCGCGATCTGCTCAGGATGCCCCGGGCCGGTGTCGTGCTCCTTCGCAATTGCGTCGGCCAGGAAGACAGAGCGGCTCACTTGAGCTTCCTTCCTCTGAGAGCCTCGATCCTAGGGGCGCGAGACTTCGGGCTATCGAGGCTGAAGGAACGCGCATCGCCCAGATCCTCACGAATGAAAGCCTCTGTTGTGTTCACGGCCTCCTGCAGGGCGCGGTCCGGCTTTACCAGAGACATCCAGACGATGGTGGAGGTGGCGGGTTCGTACTCCCACCAACCCACCACCCTGCCCCGGTCCATAATGGCGTGGCTGGGCATATCTGATATCCGGCCATTATCGCCCAGGATGCCCTCGTGGTCCTCATCCGCCAACAGGCTTTTCAAATCGCGGCGCAACTGGCCCACAGCGTCCAGACTGCTGACCAGGGCGTACTGCGGCTGTTTAGAAGGCTTGAACTTTTCAAAAGCCTCGCGGTCTTCAGGCAGCATCATTCGGTCATCCAGAGGTTCCAGTTTGAGCGGTCCGGTGGCCACCTTCGCCGCCTTTGCACTCAAACCGGAGAACCATTGAAACTCGGAAAGAGACGCACAACCCGTCCAGCGAAAATATTCGCGGGCGAGTTCCACGAACGATTCCTCAGATGAGAGTTTGCATTTGAATAACGGATTCGGATTCCACAGGGCGTATCTGTAACGCTGCTGATCCAGACGCCCGTTCACCGGGATCCGGCGGATTTCCCCTGCGCCCTGCATCGCACCCAGTGCCAAGGGCAAGGTGGTGGTCATGCCTTTCTTCACGCCCTCAGGACCAAGATTGCGCACGGCATCGCCGACTGCCGTTCGCAGTGCATCCGGATCCAGCGGGCCTTTCGCAAGTGCCCTGGCGACTGCGGCCCGAAGCCGGTCAATCTCATCGTCGGTGACGCCGAGCTTACTTGCCACCTTCCTCTCGCTCCCGCCGAAAGTCTGGCCGGCTTTCAGCCCCAGGGCGTAGTCGGACGCCGGCAGCACGTAGGTGCATCCGCGTGCACTCGGCAGCTCATGGATCTCAACAGCGGCGAGGGCAGCATCCACTTCCGGCCGGCGCAACGCCGCACGCGAGAAGAAAGTCAGATACGGACCCGCTCCGGCCACGGATCGGGCCCACCCAGTGGCGCTCAGCACCTGGGCCGCTGTCCTCCCGACAAGGCTTCCGTCCAGGCCCTGTTTATGCCACCACCACTGCCGGAGTTTCGCGTCCGCCATATGCGCTACTGTATAGCGATATAGGCCGTGGGTGAAACCCTCCCGTTCGATGTCACCACCACCGGAACGGCAGTTCCGGTTGTTATACCTACGGGCAGTTGGCAATTGATCTGGTCGAGCCCTGCAAAGCCGGGTGTTCTTCCTGCATACAGCACCGTCAAATTCCGTCCGCCGACCGTAATGGTCGGCGGAATTTGCGCATAGTCAAGACCGTTAGTCATTGTAGTCGCACCCAGGCCGGTCAGGTAGAGCGAGAGGAAATCCCCGGCGTGGAGGGGCGTGGCAGCGCCCACTACGGTGCTGGTTAAGGCATTGAGCGCTGCAGCCGTGCCGTTCGCATCCAGCCAGAAAATACTCGGGACCGCAGGCGCAACCCGCACGTTTACTGTGTGCTGCCCATCGCTGTTCTTAACCGTCAGTTGCGTCAGCCCCGCCGCCGAAGCCGGGTAAACAAAATTGATCTGCCCCGCGCTCACGAACACCATCGGCGCGGCCACTCCATTCACCAGAACCTGCACATCGGCAATCTGCAGCGGGTAGGGAATGGCAGCGGCCTGTGTGGCACTCGCCAGATTCGTTCCATAGATCGAGACGTAAGCGCCGGGCCCTACATCGTAGGGAAACGGGGCCGGGCCTGCGGCGGGAATCACGCCCTTCGGGCTGATCACCGGGCCGGGCTTCACAATGGTGGGTGAAACCGTGCCCGCCGGCAATTTCAGCGTGGTGGACTGAACGGTACCACTCATCGGCGTGAGTTGAACGCTCAGAGACGTGTTCGCTGTAAGGCTCTCGGAATAATCGACCCCGCTTCCGGTATTCACGCCAAGGTTCGCGGTGAGGCCAGGCGTTGCCACCGAACCTCCGATCAACGAGATGGCAGTATCGGTCTTGTCGCGCAACTGCACGTTCAGACCTGCTCTGGACGCGAGCAAGGCGTTGGTATCGCCGGACTCGCCCGCTTTCTGCCAGCCATCGGTTCCCGCCAGAAATGAACCCACAATCTGCACCACCGGACTATTAGGGTCGTTGCCCAGGACATTCAGAGCCGGGGTTGAGGCGCTGCAAGCTCCGCTCGTTGTAAGGAGGGAGTTCGTGGAATGGCAATACGGCACGACGCGAGTGATACCTGGCCGGACGAACGCAAGTGAGGAACTGGTGAGAGTCACCAGACCGTCATCAAAGCCCGGCGTGCCTGATTCCAGCCCGGTTCCACCGTTCGCAGCAATCGCCACAGCCGTGATACCGCGCAGATCGTCCGAACCCTGGTTCCAGGTATTCAGATCGAAGAGGAACTGGCTGCCAAGAGACATCTCCTCGGTTTGCCTGTCGTTACCAAAGAGATTGGCCACCTTCGTTCCGAAGTGAGGCGTGCCCAGGAAAATTGCCTTGCGGATCGGCACAGTCGCAGGCGGATTAAACGACGCGGGCGAGATGTCCTGCTTGCCAGCGAGATAAGACCGAAGAATCAGACCGCCCATGCTGTGCGCAATTACGTCTACCTGCGCGACGGGCGTGCCGTCCGTGTATTTTAATGCGCCCAGAAATTGCCCGAAGGCGAGACCGAGAGCTTCCAGCGAAGGCTTGCCAGGAACCGTACAGTTGTCGAAGTAAAGCGTCGCAATATTAAAGCTTTGAAGCAATTGCGCGGCAGCGCCGAAATTGGAAGCGAAATCGGTTCCCGAGCAGGCTATTTGGTAGCCGTTCATGAAAACGACCGGGGGATTAGGCCCCCTCGGGACAGGCTGGCCAACTGGAACAAGCTGGGCAGTGAGACAAACGGGCAGCAGGGAAAGGAGAGCGAGACGCATGAAGCTCATGGTAAGCGCTACGAGCGCGCTTTCCAGATCTTTTCCTGTATGAAATCGTACAAAATCAGAAATCGAAGAGCAGGCTGGAACAGGTTACTCCCGATTCAGCCTTCAGCAGTTCGGTCACGTCTACTTCCCGCACCCGGAAACCGGCTTTTTGCAACAAATTCGCGGTAGCCGGAAATGCCGACGGCATCACTACGGTGCGGTCTACCAGCAAAGCGTTTGCAGCGGCTGGTTCGTCTGGCGCCACATCGACAAACCGGTAATTCCGCAGCGGCTCCGTGTCCAGGTAAGCCCGATTGATGAGCAGGCATCCGTCGCCGATGAAACTGCATGCGCTCTTCAGATGCAGGCAGTCGCGAAGCTCGACTGCGGTAACCCGATATCCGTATGGGTTCAACTCTTCGGCAAGTTGCTGCACACCTGCCGGGTCGGTACGCGCGGAAAGGCCGACGAACAGGTCTTTCCCGATACGCATCACGTCCCCGCCCTCCAGCTTTGCGGGATTCCGCATGCGGATCAGCGGCCGGAACGCGGCCAGCGCTTCAGCCAGGCTCTCGCGCTCCCCGCGGCGGCTCTCGCAGCCCATGGTTGTAATCACGGCAATTTCGTCCAGAACGATTGCCGGATCTTCTACGAATACCGCGTCCGGATATGATTCCAGCGCTGGCAGCGAGATCACCTGAACGCCCAAAGCTTCCAGGCACTTTTCATACTGCCTGTGCTGCGCGCGTGCCTTTTCAAAGTCAATAGGTTCGCGCTGCAGCCACGTCAGTTCACAGTCCGCCAGTGAACGGCTGACTTCCCGGGTAATTGCGGTCAGCATCAGTATGGCGGCTGGCCCGGTATCTGCCCCGGAACGACTTCACCCGGCGCCGGAACCTTCTTTTTTTGGCCCGGTTCATAGCGGAAGTTGAGGACCACATTCACCGTATGGGTGTCAGTATTGATCTCCGGCTCAGCCCGCGTCTCGCCGAGATTATCGAACCAGCCCTCTTCCTTCACCCTCTTCAGAAAGTATTCCGGATACTCCGCCGCAAACGGCTCGCCCGTTTTCAGAACCCAGGCTTTGGTTACCGCCGCGACGCCGTCCAGACCAAGCCCCTTCACTTCCAGTTTTCCGAACGTGTACTGCGGGCCTGGCTGCGGCATGAAGAACACATCGACGGTCTTTTTCTCGTCGTTGATGTCGCGGTCCACCGAAACGTCCCCGTCCAGATATCCTTCATGCCGCAAGTCATCTTTGACGCGGATTGCCGCCGTGCGCAACTGATCGAAATCGACGACAGGCATGGGAGGGACCTTCGCCACGCGCAGAATGTGTTTGCTCTGATCTTCCATGGCGCCCCGGACGGTGATGGTGCCCAGTTTGTACTGCGGCCCCTCTTCGATGGGGACATGGACATCGATACCTTTCACCTGGGCAGAGGGCGAGGTGGTCAGCTTTCCGAACTTCACCCGCATATAACCGCTTTTTTCGTAGAGCGGCTTCAACTGGCTGTCGAGCAACAGCCGGAAGTTGCCCTCTGTATAAGGTTGGCCGAACGCCACCGCGGCGATGGCATTCTGCAGATCAGTATTGCGGATGGCCTTATTGCCCTCAAAACTGACCAGCGCCACATTGGGCAACCCGGCGGCAGGCGTGAACTGCGCCTCATAGTGCTGGTTACCAAGGAGCACAATCTTCCCTCCGACCTTCCCCGGCTTCCCTTTCGATTCCAGATACTCTTCGATGCCACGCGACGTTCGCGCCAGAACCTGTTCGGTACCCGGCACTTTTCCCGTAAAAAGCGGATCCTTCACCCGCAGCCAGGCGGTCACTTCCTCCGCCGTCACGGGCAGCGCTTCGATGCGCAGCGGATACAGAGGCTGCATCTCCTGCACTTCAAAAGCGATGTCATAGCCGGAGCCTTTTTCCGACGACTTGAACCGGTATGCCACCGTTTCGAAGTAACCGCTGGCCAACAGACGGTCGCGGGCTGCGTCAAAAGTTGGCGTATCGCCTTTTTCGCCGACCTTCAGACCCGACGCCGCAGCGATCCCGGGCGTGGTAAGAATCCTGTTGCCCTCCACGGTAATCGAAAGTATTGGGAAGTTGGCAGCAGCCGGAGAGGCCTGCTGACCGAGGGATAATCCCACGCCCCCCAACACCGCGAAAACTAAGAAAACGAAAGAGATGGCGCTTCTCATCTGTCTTTATAGTAGTAAAGACGCGCCATGTATAGAATGGAGTTACGGTGACATACGACCTTATTGTGATTGGTAGCGGACCCGGTGGCTACTCCGCAGCAGTGCGCGCCGGCCAGTACGGCCTGAAGACCGCCATTATCGAAAAAGACCCGAAATTGGGCGGCACTTGCCTTCATGTCGGCTGCATTCCGACCAAGGCGCTACTGCACACAGCAGAGCTTTGGAGCTTCGCCAATCATTCGGCCGACGAAGGTATCACCATCGATAAGCCGACTCTGAATTTCCCGAAAGTAATCGACCGGAAGAACGGCATCGTGCAGAAACACGCCAAGGGCGTTGAGTTTCTCATGAAAAAGAACAAGGTCGACTGGATCAAAGGCTTTGGCGTGATCAAGGCGCCTGGCAAGGTCGAGGTGACTACCGATAAAGGCACCCAGATTCTTGAAACGAAGAACATCCTGATCGCAACCGGTTCGGAAGCGCGCATGCTTCCCAGCCTGCAGCCCGACGCCGAATCCATCCTGACCAACATTGAAATTCTGAACCTGCAGGCAGTGCCGAAGTCGCTGATGATCATCGGCGCGGGTGCTGTGGGCGTGGAGTTTGCCTCCATGTTCAAACGCTTCGGTTCTGAAGTCAGCATTTTTGAAATGCTGCCGCGGCTGGTTCCGGTGGAAGACGAGGAAGTGTCCAAAGAACTGGAACGCGTCTTCAGGAAAAGCAAGATCCGCGTCGAGACGGGCGCGAAGTGCAGCGACATCCAGAAGACCGGCAGCAGCGTCAAAATGAAGGTGACGCTCGCGAACGGCAAGGTGGAAGACGTGGAAGCCGAAAAGCTTCTGGTCGCCGTGGGCCGCGCGCCGAACACCGCGAACATCGGCCTTGAAAATACCAAGGTTGAGGTAGACCGCGGCTTTATCAAGGTGAACGAATTCCAGCAAACCGCAGAGCCGGGCATTTACGCCATTGGCGACGTGGTCGCAGGCACGCCGCAGCTGGCGCACGTGGCCTCGAGCCAAGGCATGGTCGCGGTGGCAACCATGGCGGGCAAACCCGCAACGCCCATCAATCGGAACCGCATCCCCGGCGCCACTTACACGGAACCCGGTATCGGCAGCGTGGGCCTGACGGAAGCGCAGGCGAAAGCAGCTGGCTATGACGTCAAGGTCGGCAAGTTCCCGTTTGCGGCGAACAGCAAGGCAACGATTCTCGGCTCGCACGATGGCTTTGTGAAAATCGTGGCCGACGCGAAGTACGGTGAGATCCTGGGCGTCCATATCATCGGACCGCAGGCGTATGAGCTGATCTCCGAAGCTGTCACCGCGATGGAATCTGAAGCCACCGTGGAAACCATGATGCACACCATCCACGCGCATCCCACCATCTACGAAGCCGTTGGCGAAGCCTTCCAGAACGTGTACGGCCTTGCCATTAATGCGTAATTGTTTCATCCGCGATCTCGGGCGCATGAGCTACGGCGAGGCGCTCGGGATTCAGCAGCAGCTCGCGTCGGAGCGCAAGCAGGGGCTTGGCTCCGACCACCTCCTTTTTGTAGAACATCCACACGTCATTACGATCGGGCGCAACGGGCATGAGGAAAATCTGCTCGCGCCGGAAGCACTGCTCCGTCAACACGCCATTGAACTTTATGAGACGGACCGCGGCGGAGACGTCACTTATCACGGCCCCGGACAGCTGGTCGCGTACCCCATCATGGATCTGCGGGAGTGGAAGCGGGACGTAGGAGCATTCGTCTGTGCTATCGAGCAGGTCCTGATTGATACTCTGGAAGAGTTCGGAATTCGCGCGAGACGTATCCCGAAGCTGACCGGCGTTTGGGTTGGGGACGAGGATGCGGATGCGGCGAAGGTGGCTGCCATCGGAATTCACCTGAGCCGCTGGGTATCGACGCACGGTCTGGCATTAAACGTAACGACGGATCTCCGCTATTTTCAGTACATTGTGCCCTGCGGATTGACGAAGCCGGTTACGTCGATGGAAAAGTTAGGCGTTCAGGTGGACGCCACGGAAGTGAAGCGCGCCCTGAGCCGACACTTCGGACGGATTTTTGATTTTGAGATGCAGGCTCCTGAACCTGCTTTGACTGGAGAATTTGTTCAATGACAGACGTCGTGATGCCCCAGATGGGCGAAAGCATCGTCGAAGGGACGCTGACCAAGTGGCTGAAGAAGGCCGGGGAAACCGTCGAACGAGACGAGCCCCTTTTCGAGATTTCGACCGATAAAGTCGATACCGAAATCCCTGCGCCTGCTTCCGGTGTTCTTGCGGAAGTGCTGGTGCAGGAGGGTCAGACCGTTGGCGTGAATGCCGTGGTGGCGCGCATCAATGAAGGTGACAGCGCGGCGGCGGCACCTGCAGCTCCGGCGGCAGAAGCACCAGCCCCGGCAGCACCGCCGGCTGCGGCGGCTCCTCCCGCTCCAGCTCCGGCGCCGGTTGCCGCTCCCGTGATGGAGGCGTCGGTGAGTTCGGCCGGTCCGCTTTCTCCTCTCGTGCGCAAAATGGCGCGTGAGAACAACATTGACCTTTCCAGAGTCAGCGGCACGGGTGCCGGTGGACGCATTGTGAAGGAAGATGTTGATGCCTACCTGAAATCGCAGTCGGCACCTGCAGCGCCGGCTCCCGCAGCCCCTGCCCCGGTAGCGGCGGCGCCTGCTCCTGCGGCACCTCCCGCCGCGCCCGCCCAGGTATCGGCTGTTGCTCAGCCCGCTCCCACGGCCAAAACCCGTGTTGAACCCATGAGCAACATGCGGCAGAAGATCGCCGAGCACATGGTGATGAGCAAGCGGACCTCCGCCCATGTCACCACCGTGCATCGTGTCGACATGACCCGCGTAGCGAAAATGCGCGCGAAACACAAGGACGATTTTGCTGCCCGCTACGGTATGTCGCTGACGTTCCTCCCGTTCGTGGCACGAGCCACGGTTGAAGCGCTCCGGGCGTTCCCCATCCTGAACGCGTCCATCGACGGAACCAGCATCATTTATCACAATGAGATCAATGTCGGGATCGCGGTTGCGCTCGAAGGCGGCCTGATCGTCCCGGTGATCCGCAATGCGGACGAGAAGAACGTTCTCGGGCTGCAACGCTCCATCGTCGACCTTGCCTCTCGCGCCCGCGCCAAACAGTTGAAGCCGGACGAGATCCAGGGCGGCACGTTCTCCATCACCAATTTCGGCAGCTTCGGCAGCGTTTTCGCCACCCCGGTTATCAATCAGCCACAGGTTGCGATCCTCGGTGTCGGAACGGTCGAGAAGGTGCCGGTCGT
>JAUZEU010000490.1 GCA_030838885.1 Bryobacterales bacterium
CGCAAAATCGACAAGCAACTTCCCTGGCAGCCGATCTCCATCATCGCGATTGCCCGCCGCCCTGTCTGAATGAAGCTGGGCTTACTGCCAGCCCCCGCCAAGCGCCCGATACAGATTCACCACCGACACCAGTTCGTCGCGCTTCAGCCTGGCCAGCTGCAGTTCCCCCTGGAACAGATTCCTCTCCGCATCCAGCACGGGCAGATAACTCTCCAGACCACCCCGGTACCGCAGGTTTGCGAGCCGCACCGAGTCACGCAGCGCCGTCACAAATAACTCCTCCTGCGCCCGCTGTTCCGAGATCTTCCGATAACCCACCAGTGAATCAGCTACCTCGCGAAACCCGGTCTGAATCGACTTCTCGTAGCTTGCCAGCGCTTCCTGCTTTTGCGCCTCGGTAAGCCTCACTCCGCTCCGGATCCGCCCGGCATTAAAGATCGGCACGGTCACGCCAGGAACGAAACTCCAGTCTCGCGCCGGACCTGTGAAGAGACTTGTCAGAGCCCGGCTTTGCCCGCCCAGGAAACCGGTCAGGTCGATCTGCGGGAAATACTGCGCCCTCGCCGCCCCGATGTTCGCATTAGCCGCAACCAGACTCTGCTCCGCCTGCCGGATATCCGGCCTGCGCTCCAGCAACGCCGACGGAATACCGGCAGGGATCGCCGGAGGCGCCGTCAGCTCTGTAAGGTCCTTCCCCCGGGCCACTGCCTGAGGATTGCGCGCAGTCAACAGACTCAGCAGATTCTCCGATTGCTCAATCTGCCGCTGCGACGCTGCGATCTCCGCCGTGGCCGTATAAAGTAACTGCTCCGCCTGCCGCACATCCAGCGCGGTCGCGGTACCCCCGCTCAGCCGCAGCGAGGTCAGCCGCAAACCATTCTGCGCATCCGTCAAAGTCTGGTTCGCAATCGCCAGTTCCATATCCGATTCCCGCAGATTGAAGTAGTTCGTGGACACATCGGCGATGAGCGTAGTCACCACGGCGTGCCGCGCCTCTTCAGACCCCAGATACTGCGCCCGCGCAGCCTCCGTCAGACGGCGTATCCGCCCCCAGACATCCAGCTCCCAGCCCAGTGTGAACCCCACCTGGTGGTAGCTCGCGCTCAGATCCGTTCCCTTCGGGATGAACGTCGTGGCACCCACCGACGAAGGGCGATTCGAATTAAATGAACCGCTCCCGCTCAGCGTCGGAAACAGGTCAGCACGGGTAATGCCCAGCTGCGCCCGCGCCTCCAGCACCCTCGCGGAAGCGATCCGAAGATCGTAATTCTGCGCGAGCGCGGTCTTCACCAGATCGGTCAGCTTTTCATCCTGGAACAGATCGAACCACTTCGTATCAGCCAGCGAAGTGGCCACTACCGGCTCGGAAGGATTCGACACGCCCCGAAACTGCGGAGGCGCAGCCACCGCCGGCCGCTGGTAGTTCGGGCCCACCGCGCAGCCTGCCATCAAAAGCCCCGATAACCCGACACCGCACCAAATCGCGATGCGTCTCATCAATCGTTTCCTCCCGCAGGCAGCGGCGATTGGTGCATCGCCGGCCTGCGATTTTTACCGCGGTCCGCGAACCTGTCGATCACCACGAACAGCACAGGAACAATAAACACCGCCAGCACCGTCGCGGCCACCATGCCGCTGAACACCGCCGTACCCAGGGAACGGCGCGAAGCCGCCCCTGCGCCCGTCGCGAACAGCAGCGGAGCCACGCCCAGCAGGAACGCGAACGATGTCATCAGAATGGGGCGCAACCGCAAATTCGCCGCTTCCATCGCGGCCTCCTGAATGCCCATCCCTTCCTCCCGCTTGAGCTTGGCGAATTCCACGATCAGAATCGCGTTCTTCGCCGCCAGACCCATCAGCGTCACAATCCCGATCTGGGTATAAATGTCATACGGATAGCTGCGCAGCCAGTTGCCCGCCAGCGCCCCGAACAAGCCCAGTGGCACTGCCAGAATCACCGCGAAAGGAATGCTCCAGCTTTCATACAGTGCAGCCAGAAACAGGAAGACCAGAACCGCTGCGAAGCCAAAGATGAAACCCTCTTTGCCCTGCGTCAGCTTCTCCTGGTACACGGTCCCGGTCCATTCAAAACTGAACCCGGCCGGCATCACCTTGCGCGCCACATCCTCCATCGCAGCCGCTGCCTGTCCCGAACTGAAACCGGGAGCATTCTGACCAATCAGCTTCGACGTTCGGAAGCGGTTATAGTGATAAACCACCTCCGGACCCGTCATCGGCGTGATCTGCACCAGCGTGCTCAGCGGAACCATATCTCCGCCGCCCGTCCGTACATAGAACCGCCTGATGTCCTCGGGCGTATCGCGGTATTCCTGCTCGCCCTGCAGCAGCACCTGCCAGGTGCGTCCGAAGCGGTTGAAATCGTTTACATAGAGCCCGCCCAGAAACGTCTGCAGCGAATTGTAAACGTCCGTCACCGGCACGCCCAGCGTCTGCGCTTTGTCGGTATCCAGCTTCACGTTGTACTGCGGTACGGTGTCGCGGAAGATTCCCACCACTTGCGCGAATTCGGGGCGCTTCTGCGTCTCCGCGATCACCTGATCCGCCACTACCGCCAGTTGATGTATATCGGTCCCGCCGGAGCGATCCTCCAGCATGAACTCAAAGCCTCCCGACGTTCCCAGCCCCAATATCGGCGGCAGCCCGAAGCCGAACACGATCCCCTCGGGAATCCCAAAAAACTTCCCCTGCGCGCCGCCCAGAATGGCCGCGAACTGCTGTTCCTTCGCCTTGCGATCCTCCCACGGCTTCAGAGTCGCAATCACCGTGGCCACGTTGGAATTGTTGGTGCTTGTCAGAATATCCAGTCCACCGAAAGTGGTCACATCCTGCACCCCTGGCGTGTTTCGCAGAATGTCTTCCACCTTGTTTGTCACCAGCCGCGTGCGCTCCAGAGAAGCACCATCGGGCAGCCGCACCGCCGTGAAAAACACGCCCTGATCCTCATCGGGCAGGAACCCTCCCGGCAGTGTCTTGAACAGAACACCAGCCAGCACAAAGAACACCAGCAGGCCGGCCAGCGCGAGCGCGGAACGCCGCACCAGGGTCCTCACGCCGCCCAGATACCTGCGCGTCGTCCAGTCGAACGCCATGTTGAAGCCGCCGAACGCCCGACCCAGCAGGCCTTTGCTGTTACTACGGGGCCGCAGCAGCATGGCGGAAAGCGCGGGGCTCAGTGACAAAGCGCTGAACGCCGAAATCAGCACCGATGCCGCAATGGTCAGCGCGAACTGCCTGTAGATCTGCCCGCTGATGCCGCCCAAAAACGCGACCGGAATGAACACTGCCGCCAGGATTGCCGCAATCGCGACCACCGGGCCCGACACCTCATCCATCGCCTTCAGCGTCGCATCCCGCCGCCCCATCCCGTTGTCGAGATTGTGCTGTACCGCTTCCACCACCACAATCGCGTCATCCACCACGATTCCGATCGCCAGCACCAGCCCGAACATGCTCGTCATGTTGATGGAAAAGCCCAGCAGCGGGAACAGCGCGAACGTTCCCACCACGGCCACCGGCACCGTGCATAACGGAATCAGTGTGGCGCGCCAGTTCTGCAGAAATACGAACACAACCAGAATCACCAGGGCCACTGCGATGAACAAAGTAGTCACCACATCCGAAATGGCTGCCCGCACGAACCTGGTCGCATCGTAAGGCACCGCGTGCTCAACGCCGGCAGGGAAACTCTTCGCCGCATCCGCCATGAACGCATTCACACGATTCGCCGTCTCCACCGCGTTCGCGCCTGGCGAAAGGTAAACAATGATGATTGACGAAGGCTTGCCCGTCGTCCGGCTGTATGTCTTGTAATCCTGCGCGCCCAACTCAGACTCGGCCACATCGTGCAGATGCAGCAGGGAGCCATCGGGCTCGGCCCGCAACACGATATTCCCGAACTGCTCCGGCTCCAGCAGACGACCCGTGGCGTTCACCGGATACTGAAAATCGGTTCCATGCGGCACCGGCGACTGTCCGATAGCGCCCGCCGGATTCTGTCTGTTTTGCGCCTGAACAGCATTGGAAATATCGGTAGCCGTCAGACCCAGCTTCGCCATCTTATCCGGATTCGCCCAGATGCGCATGCCATAGTTCTGGCTGGCCGCCAGCCGCGAATCGCCTACCCCGGGAATACTGCCAATACGGTCCAGCAGGTTAATAGTCGCGTAGTTATTCAGAAACAGATCGTCATACCTGCCCTGGCTGGACGTGAGACTAATCGCCATCAGGAACGCCGACGAAACCTTCTTCACTGTCACGCCCTGCCGCTGCACCTCAGGCGGCAGAATCGGCAGCGCGATGTTCACTTTGTTCTGGGTCTTGACAGTCGCCAGATCAATGTCGGTGCCAAGCTCGTAAGTTACGTCAATCGTCAGCGTGCCGTCA
>JAUZEU010000494.1 GCA_030838885.1 Bryobacterales bacterium
GTCAGTTCCTGCATGCCCTTGCGCATCATGCTGCGAACGGGTTCGGCCTGATAAGCGTTGGAAACAATGCTGGCCGGACTCTCGACAGCGATCACGCGGCCTGGAAACGGGCCGGGCATGCCGGGCGTCGTAGTTGCCGCACGGGATTGAGATTGCAGAAACGCGGCGGTGGCTGTGGCGAGGGAGTTAGAGAGGAACTGGCGTCGGAGAATCCTCATGCCCCACAGTCTATCGCCACAATCGTCCGCGAGCCAAGCGAGTCCGGCAACTCATACCGAAGTACCACCCTTGCGCTCATCCGGAACTTCTGGAGTTCTTTGTCAGCGGAAGCGATCTCCTGATCCACATCCGGCCCCTTATAGAGCAGCGCCTTGCTACCCTTTTTCAGCGCCGGACCGAGCAGATCCAGCGCCTTCGGAATCGGAGCCAGCGCACGCGCGGTCACGATATCCATCACTCCGCTGCGAGCCAGTTCTTCCGCCCGGGTTGCTGAGATGGTTACGTTGGAAAGTTGCAGTTTCGCGAGCGCAGACTCCACGAACCGCGCCTTTTTCTGAATCGACTCCGCGAGCGTGAAACGCACCTCCGGCAGCACCAGAGCGAGCGGGATTCCTGGGAACCCCGCGCCTGTTCCGGCATCCAGCACATGTTCAGCACCGGCGAACAAACGCCACGGAATCACAGAATCCAGAACGTGCTTGATAGCGGCTTCCCGCGGCGAGGTAATGCGGGTTAGATTGAGGTACTGATTCACCTCGACAATCAATTCCAGATGCTCGGCAGCTTTGTGAACCACCGTCTCACGGTGGGGCAAATCCGCAGGTAGCACCAGGTTCAGCTCTTCAATAAATTCCACTGAGTTTCATGATGTCACTCGTGCCAACATCAAAGCTGATGAACTCTTCTGAGAGGCGGCAAAAGATCCTGGAAGAGGCTTGGGTGGGGGATGCGGTGCTGAGTCTGTATGCCCGCCGCAGAATTCTGCGCGAAACCGGCGAGGTGGATGCGGCGAGATTCGAACGCATGACGTCGAATCATTTTCTGGCAACAAAAGGAGAGCCGTCCGAAGTCGAAGCCGAGATCGGACGGCTCTATTTAAATGAAGGTTTGGAACCCGCCTTCTCCTGGATCGAGCAGCACTTGATGCCACTGTTCGAACGTCAGGAAGAAAAGCGTATGCGGGGATTTACTCCCCGCCGTTAATTGTTAGCGGCCCGTGCCGAACCGGCGCTTTTTCGGCCGGAACGAAGCGGTGGTGCTGCCTTTGAAACTCTTGGAGAAACCGTCGCTATTGGAGTATCCGCCGCCGTGTTTCGGCATTTCGATGACAGGAGCCACGTTGCGGGCTTCACGCTCGATACCCGCCGGAAGTTCCTTTTTGATGAGCTTTAGCTTCAGTGAGCGTTCGATATTACGGATATCGCCGCGTTCCGCGCTGGTCGCAAAGGTTGTCGCGACGCCTTCGGCGCCGGCGCGACCTGTACGGCCTACACGATGGATGAAATCGTCAGGAGCCTGCGGCAGATCATAGTTGACCACATGCGCGATGCCATCCACATGGATGCCGCGAGCGGCCACGTCCGTCGCAACCAGGACGCGATAGAAGCCTTCCTGGAAGCCCTTCAGCGCCATATTGCGCTGATTTTGTGAGCGGTCGCCGTGGATGGCAGTGGCTTTGAAGCCGGCAGCGGAAACTTTCTTCGCCAGCCGCTCCGCCCCATGCTTGGTCCGGGCGAAAACAAGGAACGAACCTTCTTCCGCTTCGAGCAGGCCTCTCAGCAGCCCGAGCTTACGGTCGGTATCGACCTCGTAGAGAACCATTTCGATCTTGTCCGCGGGCCGGGTGGTGGACCCTACGGTGATACGAACCGGTTCCTTCATGTACTTACTGATGAGCCGTTCCGCGGTGCTTTCAAAGGTAGCGGAAAAGAACATCGTCTGGCGAACCGGCGCGGTTTTGCGCAGAATCGCTTCAACGGCAGGCTGAAAGCCCATGTCGAGCATGCGGTCGGCCTCATCGAGGACAACAATGCTCACGGTTTCGAGAGAAACCAGTCTGCGGTCGAGGAAATCGTTGAGCCGGCCCGGCGTCGCAATCAGAACCTGCGCGCCCTTCCGGATCGTTTGTAACTGCTTTGCTTCGCTCATGCCGCCAACGACGACGGCAGAACGCATACCTGTTCCAACTGCGACGCGCGCAAAAGCTTCGTCAATTTGAATGGCGAGCTCACGAGTAGGGCTGAGGATCAGCGCCTGGGGCTTGGAGCTCAGCGGCTTTCGGCCCAGCAGTTCGAGAATAGGGAGAACAAATGCCAAAGTCTTGCCTGTGCCGGTTTGCGCTGTGGCAACCAGATCGTGGCCGAGCATGGCGGGGGGAATCGCCTGCTCCTGGACGGGAGTGGGCGTTTTGAAAGACTGCCGCGCAAGGTTGTTGCGCAGGACAGGTGATGTAACTAAATCAGAAAAAGTGTTCATTCAGGATTGTTTTTTAAAGAAAGGAAATCAGCGAGGGCCGACAGCTTACGAGGCAGGCATTGGCGGATCTACTTCACGTACTTCTACAGTATAGCGCGTTTGTGGCTTTAAAATACGAATGACATGCGAACCGCCCTCGCTACCGTTACTATCACCTTGCTCCTGTGCACGGCTGCGCGCACGGCGGATTCCCCCGCCCAGGTGCTTTTCAATCGTCTTCGTGAGAACGTCCGGGGTGCTCTGGAACGCGTGCCGCGCTACACCTGCGTTCAGACAATTACGCGCACCCGGCATCATCCGCAATATGGTTCGCGTCCGAATAGTTGCGCCGCTCTCATTGCAAACCGCGCCCGGTTGTCATCGGCGGGGCTACTCGTCTGGCATGACCGGCTTCGGCTGGATGTCGCCGTGGGTAACAAGGCTGAGATGTTCTCCTGGGCAGGTGCCAGGCAGTTCGAAACCACCAGCCTGGGCGATCTCGCGCTCAGCGGATCCACCGGCTCCGGCAGCTTCAGTTCCTTTCTCTCCAGCGTCTTCGGACCTGACGCGCAGGATTTCCGCTACGCCGGCGAACAGGATACTTCGCTGGGGCGTCTCGCGGCTTACACATACGCCGTTCCCTTCGCAAAAAGCCACTACAGCTACAGCACGCACGGTGGGCCGGGCCAGATTATTCCGTTCAGCGGATCTTTCTATGCCGTGCCGGTTACGGCTGAACTGAAGCGCCTGGTAGTGGAAGCGACACAGTTTCCTTCGGGCGAGATCTGCCGCGTTGTCGACACGATGGACTACCACAAGGTAAAGATTGGGTCCGGCGATTTTCTGCTGCCGGAAGTCTCCCGCATGGAGGTCCTCTACCGAAGCAGCGAAGAAGATCTGAATGAAACCCGCTACTCGGGCTGTCATGAATTCACCGGCGAATCCACCATCCGTTTCGACGATCCGGATGAGCCTGGTTCTGCGGCGAATGTCACAAAGGCGGCGCTGAAAGCTCTGCCGCCGAAGACGCGCATTCGGGTGAAGATCGATCCGTCTCTCAATAGCGAGACGGCCGCGGCCGGTGACCCAATTACCGGCCTTGTGGAGCGCGAGGTGAAGGAGAAGAGTCAGGTAATTGTGAGAACCACCGATCATTTGCATGGCCGGGTGCTGCGGCTCGAACAGCATATGACGCCCGTGCCGGTGTGGATCGTGGCGATTCGCTTCGATTCGATTGAGCGTGATGGCGTGGAGCAACCCGTTTCGTTGAAGCCCTTGGACGATGGCGACCGGACTCAGTTGCAGGTCCGTTCATTCGGCCGGGGAAGGTCGTCAAGGACGCCCGTTCTGGATGTTCCCGAACGCCCGTCCGGCGCCGGTGTATTCGTCTTCAGTGAAGCGGGCCGCCTGCTGCTTGATCAGAAGTTCCACTCGGAGTGGGAAACCAGGTAAGAAGCGGGTTAGTTTCTGCCACGGAGCGCTTGTACTTCCGCCGGTCTCAGCTCGCGCCACTTCCCAACCGCGAGATCGCCAATGGTCAACGTGCCAATCCGCGTTCGCACCAACTCGACAACGTTGCTGCCGACCGCCTCGATCATCCGCCGTACCTGCCGGTTCCGGCCTTCCGAAATGCTGATCTCGATTTGAGATTCCCCGATTCGCCGCACAACAGCCGGGCGCGTGGGCCCGTCGTTCAATTCCACCCCGCGCCCCAACTGATCGAGAGCCGCATCGGAAAGCGGGTCCGCCGCCGCCACCTGATACGTTTTCGAAATCTTATGATCGGGATTCGTCAGCCGCTCCGCCAGTTGCGTGTCATTGGTCAACAGCAGCAACCCGCTCGTATCAAGGTCCAGACGACCCACGGGCGATACGAACGTGCCCGCATTCGTAATCAGGTCGTAAACAGTGGGGCGGCCTGCCGGGTCTTTGAAAGTGGTAATGTATCCAGCCGGCTTGTGCAGCAGGATATAGACCCGCGCTTTTTCCTGCAGCGGCTTATCGTCGAACAACACGCGGTCGCGATCGAAATCGATCCAGTGATCGGGATTCTCGATCACCTTCCCGTTGACCTTCACGCGCCCGGCGTGAATCCAGCTGCGCGCCTGGGTTCGGGATCCCAGCCCTGCCTTGGAGATCACCCTCTCCAGCGTTTTCTGGACGGGCATTACCGAAGGATGACCCTGGCGAGAGCCGTATTATTTCCGCTGTCGGACACACGGATCACCAGCAGGTGCTCACCGGCCGGAACCGCATCGAGATGAAGACGGAACTGCTCCGTCTCCGAATCGAGAACGCCGTCCACCGGGGCCAGGGGCGTCCATGAACCCGCGTCCAGAGACCACTCCGCCCGTCGCAGCGTGGAAACGTCGTCGTGCGCCTCAAACACAACATCCGCGGCCGCGGCGGTGCGTGTGGACGATTGAATCCGGATTGCCGGCGGCGTGTTGTCGATCAGCACCGGCGAACTCACCAGATCCGCTTCCTTCGCGCCTGTAGGATTTGCTTCCCTGTCGGAGCCGGTGACCCGAAACAGATATCGCCCGTCGCCCAGGGCGTCGCTGTCCAGGGTGAACGTGTTTTCATGCAGACCGCGCCGCAGCACCTTCCATTCGCGCTCGCCGTCACCGCGAAACTCAAGCTGATACACCAGCTTGTCGCCATCCGGATCATCCGCCTGCCAGGAGATTAGCAGCTGCTGCCCCATCGCGCGGGAGAGCGTCTGTGTAGGTGTCCCCGTCGAAGCCACAGGCGCCGGGTCGCCCGTATCCGTGACTGTAATGCTGTAGGGAGCCGTTGCAGCACTGGCAGTGTTGTTGGGAACGGACGGAGTCTTGCCCGCCCCTGCGGCTGCCGAGGGCTGCGTCAGCACCGTGATCGACCGGACCACAGGCGGATTGTTTTGCGGCAGATAAGCGGCACTCACGTTCCCAATGGTCGCAGTCGCGCCGGAAAGCTCCGTCCGGAACTGCAGATACCTGGCGTTGGGGCTGGCAATCTGCACACCGGCAGCGTTCGGCATAGCCGCCGACCAGTCGCTCCAGGTGTTATCCGGCCTCATGCTGTTGCCCGACCGCGTTTGCATCGAAGCAGATCCCGCGCCCTGCCAGCGCAGTTTTCCCCACCGCGCGGTTCCGCCCGCGTCGAACACAGGCGATTCATAGGAACCCTGTCCACCAGTCGCACCCATCCGGTAAATCTTCCCCAGGTTGGCCGTGGCCGCCAGCATCGCACCCTTCCACTGCAGCAGGCGGATGGCTTCGACTTCATTCGTCTGTGCAACTAACGTCAGCTTGCGATCGCCCGAGAGGCGGTACACGCGGCCGTTTTGATCGGTGCCGAAGTACAGCTGTCCATCAGCGGAGGGCAAGACATCAAAGACGTTTTCCTCTTTCGAACTCCAGAGAGTATCCACCGTGTTGTCTGCGTTGATCCGGTAAACAGCGCTCTTTTCCACGCTGCTTGTGTCAACCGTTGTAGCGGAAGCTGTGGTGGTCGCCGGGGTGGCCGCGGCAGGCGCGGGAGGTGGCGTTTTCGCCGGCTCCGGCGGATTAGGTTTGAGATCGCCACTGGCGTCCGCCGTCACCGTGACGCTGGTCACGGTCGGAGTGTTGTCCTGCTGACCGGCGTTCTGCCCTGCCTGCTGCGCTGCCTGCACTTTCTTCGCGAGCGCGCCACCCAACCCGACCGCATAAATACTGCCGTCGGTATTTGGAGCGATCGCGCGAATCTCCGGCAGGCTGGAGTCATACAGCGCGAAGGCTTTGTTCTTCGCGGTGATGCGATACAGAATGCCGTTGGGTTCCGTGCCTGCCAGAAGCCGGCCTTCCTTATCAAGCAGCAGGCTGGTCACGTTGCCCTGACCGGTGGCGTAATACTCTTCGCCCTGCCCCGCCCCGGTGATCCGGAAGACTCGTCCGCCGTCTCCGGTGCCTGCGTAAAGCGTGCCGTCCTGTGCCAGCGCCAGAGCCCAGATGTACTTGCACTTAGGGTCGAAGTATTCCGTCGCCTGCCCGTTCTGGATCCGATAGATCTTGCCATCGGGCGAACTGGCCGCATACACCACACCGTGCGAATCCACCGCCAGGGCAAACACCTCGGGACGGTCCGCCGCCCAAAGCTGGTGCGCCACTCCATTCGCGTCGATGCGGAAAACCCTTCCCCGATGTCCGGTAGCAGCGTAGAGAGCACCATCCGGACCCGGCGCCACGGCCCAGATCACCGGCTGGCCGGAGTTAAAAAATGTATCCAGTTTTGGCGCGACGGAAAGCAACCCGTCGCGGCCCAGCGAAACGCCCTCGAACTTCCCCTTCAGGAAATCGGTGAAGGTCGACATTTCCCAGACCGACGAGGTGGAAGCCCTCGCAAGGTGCAGGCCGGCCGAAAGTATCAGCAAGGCGCCGAACGGCCAGACGCGCTTCACTCCCTAACCTCAAGCTGCACGGTCTTCGAGCCAGTCACCGCCATGAATCCCGCATCAATCACGATCTCTGCCATTTTGGAATTCTTCACCTGCGGCATGCTCGTCATGCCGCCCAACACCAGCGCCAGCGAAGGCGGCGGGTCCGGAATATCTTCCCCCTGTACCTGATAGGAAGGCTCGGCACGCCAGACGCGCACGTAAGCTTTGTCGCCCGGATGCAAACGGTTCACGTTCGCAATCACCTGTTCGGGGGAATGGGGCGTTTCCGTGAGAACCTGCCGAAGTTCCGCAATACTGGTCTGGCCGCCATCCGCCACTGTGAAGTAGAGCGTCCCCGGTGAGGTCCCCGGCGGAACAGTGTATTTCACCGAACTCGTCTGTTCGGCGCCGTTCTGGCCCTCCAGCACCGTGAAGAGTTCCACCGTCTCACCAGGCTTCGCATCCTTTTTCGACAGGTAAACCTGGCTGATGCTCAGGTCCTTCTTCGCGTTCGCAGTTTCCAGCTTCACCGACACCCGCTTGATCTTCAGCGAATCGAACCCCGCCTGCATCACATAAGAAAGCGGGATAGCCGTGTTCATTGCCGCCACCATTGCGGAGCCGCCTTCCCCGGTAAAGATGTTTCGGATCTGTACCGAATCCTTCCTGTTCTCAAACTCGATAGACGCCCGGACCAGAATGCTGCTCGCCCCGGTCGCCCGCTCCGTCGCATCCAGCGCCGAGAATACCGCCATTTGCGTGAGATAAGGGGAAAGAAAGCGATCATTCACCATCTGCATGTGGTAGTCGCCCACTTGCTTCGCCTTCCCGGTGGCTTGCTGGTCCAGCGAGATATCGAGCGGCAGCATTGCCGCGCGCCGGCCGAGCATACCCGTTACGGCCGTGTCCCGATCCTGCGTGATCACGCCCATCAGCTCCCGGGCTGAAGAAATCTTGAATGACGTGTTCACGTTCGCCAGGAGGGTGATGACCTCCGAGCGGGTAAACGGAAGCTCGGTCGGGCCTGCCGCGAGAAAACGGTGCCCGAAGGCATACACTGCATCTCCGTCAATACAGGTGAGCGTGCCATCGGCCCCCACGCTCATGTCGCCTGTCATCAGGGCGACGCTGATCATAGAGCCGGGCTGCAGTCTGGAGCGATCCCCCATTCGCAGATCCGGAGTTCCACCGAGCGAGATGCCCTGCCTTGGTTCAAGACCCAGGGCGCGCAGCCCGGGGGCGAAACGATCCACGGCGGAGGAGGTGAAACCGCTGAGCGCCAGCGGCGTGGCCACCTCTGTCATGCCGCCACCAGGCGCCGTTGAAAATGCGAACCCATTTTTGCCGGACCTCTCGGGCAGAAGAATGCGGTCACTCGCCGCGGCCAGGGTTCGTCCGCCCAGAGCCGGAGGTGTGAGGCGCCCGGGCATTGCATCTACCCGAAACATCTCCTCAACAGGCCGGATTCCGGCAATCGGATCTTTCGCATAGGGGAATGCCATCGCGACCGCGCCGATGAGTTTCCCATCGATATACACCGGGCTCCCGCTCATCCCCTGCATGACGCCGGTGTGTTCCAGCGGCCCACCCGAAAGCCGGCCAAGAATCAGCGATTCCTTCGGACCCGTGTTATTCAGTACTCCGAGGATTTCGACCTGAAAGTCTTCCACCTTATCGCCGGTGAACACCGTCCTGCCAATTCCGTGCATTCCCGCACGCACGTCCGCCAGTTGCATGATCGCAACCGCAGCCCAAGCGGGCGTGGTCGCGAGCAACATCAGCATAGCCGGCAGAACGGGCGTAAAGCGCTTCACGTTTCCAGTGTAGCCTCTGTTTAAACAGCCGTCTTCGAGTTCCATGTATCTAAAGGAGTTGCTAAGGTGTAGTGCTGTGACAAATGGTATGCTTGAGGCGTCCATGACCCCCGCCCTCACCGGGTCTCCGTCCACAAGGACCCCAACCCGATTTTCCTGGCTTACCATCTCCTGGGTAGCTGCGCTCCTGGTTCTTTGCTACGCCCCCGTTTTGCGGGCCTTGCTTGTCCAGTGGTATGACGACCCTGATATGGGTCACGGCTTCTTCGTTCCCGCCATCGCCGCATACATTGCCTGGCAGCTGCGCGGCAACATAGCCGATAAATCCCCCGCTCCGAACTGGTGGGGGCTGGTTATCATGGCCTGGGCCGGTTTCCAGCTCTATATCGCGACGCTGGGTGCGGAACTGTTCCTCGCGCGGACCTCTCTGGTGATTTCCATCATCGGCGCAGTTCTTTTCCTCGGTGGAACACAGTACCTGAAAACGTTCGCATTTCCTTTGTTCCTGTTGTTTTTCATGGTCCCCATTCCCACCGTGATCTATAACCAGATCACCTTCCCGCTGCAGTTACTGGCCAGCCGGGTTGCCGAAAATGCGATCAGTGTCATTGGCATCCCTGTCATTCGCGAAGGCAATGTTCTGGAATTGGCGGAGCAAAAGCTCAATGTAGTAGAAGCCTGCAGCGGCATCCGGTCTCTGCTCACCCTCACGTTCCTTTCTTTGGTCTACGGATACTTCTTCGAAAAGCGCACCTGGATTCGCGTCGTCCTGTTTCTTTCCACGATTCCGATCGCTATTGTTGCGAATGCCGGGCGTGTGACCGTGACCGGAATCGTCGCGAATTTTAAGCCGGAACTGGCCGAGGGCCTGTTTCACGAAGCTCAGGGCTGGGTCATCTTCATGGTCGCGTTCGCGATCCTTGCCATCTTCCATCAAGCGCTCGTGCGCGTCTCGAATCTTGCAGGTCGCAAAAATGACAAAGCTCTTGCGTAGCAAATACCTCCGCGTTCTTACATTGCTGTTGCTCGCTCAGGCGGTGCTGTTCTACAGCGCCTCTCATGGAGACGCCACTCCGCTGGCATCCCCTCTCAGCGCATTTCCCTCAATGCTGGGCGCCTTCCATCTCGCGCAGATAGGCGTTGAAGATCCGGAAACGCTTGCCGTTCTGAAAGCCGACGACACTCTCACGCGCTGGTATACCGGCCCGGGTGGTGGCGCGAACCTCTTCATTGCGTACTTCCAGACACAGCGCACGGGCCAGTCCCCCCACTCTCCCAAGAACTGTCTGCCGGGTTCGGGCTGGCAGACCACCGACGGGGGCAGCGGCACCGTGAATGTCCAGGTACCCGGCGAGACCATTCACATTAATCACTACCTGGTTTCAAAGGGAGAGAATGAAAGCCTGGTACTCTACTGGTATCAGTCGCACGGAAGGGTAATCGCCGATGAGTTCGCCGCCAAGTTCTATCTGATCGCAGACTCCATCCGCAGGCATCGAAGCGACACAGCCCTGGTTCGTGTGGTGGTTCCGGTCGTGCAGGGAAAGGAAAATCAGGCCGAAACACTGGCTGCCGATTTCGTGAAAGCCGCCTACCCGACGGTCAAGGCATATCTTCCGAAATAGTGCCCGGAATTGGCACCCAATACCGCGCGTGCCGAAGTTCTCCGGTCCGGGCCAGTGCCCGTTTGGGCCGCTGAAACCCCTTCGGGCTCTCCCGCAGCATGCGCAGCAGTACCTTTGCCTGCCGCTCATTGAGTTGACCCCGCAGCCTGTCGAGTAGCCGGGTTTTCTCCATCACGAACTCCACCCCCGCAATCGCGCGCCGCTGCGCTTCCACGGCCGCTCCACCAAACCAGAGCAGCCACGCGGTTATCTCGTTCTCCTTACCGGCGGGCGTCGAGAGATCGGAGGAAATTGCATGTCCCTGAGCTCCAATCGGAGCCGGAAGCTGTTGGTCCCAAAGAATTCAGGCCAATCCGGTTTTTACCAGTTCCACGTCATGGCCAACAGGCGAGGCCTCTATGAACGAAAATGGGTCCCAAACCAATCGGATTGGGACCCATTTCCGTTTTTTCTCAAAGCCTCAGAACTGGAAGCGAAGCTGCAGTTCCACCTTGCGGTTGCCGGCAGCACCGCCACCAAATCCGACACCACCGGGGCCACCGGGGCCGCCACCACCGGGGCCGCCACCACCGGGACCGCCGCCACCCGGACCGCCGCCACCCGGTCCACCACCGGCAGACGAGAGCGACTGACCGAAGAAGACAGAGTTCAGAGTACCCACCGGTGAACCATAGTTCACGTGATTGAAGGCATTACGAGCCGAGATGGTAGCCGTCAGATTGTATTTCTTGCCGGTGCTGCCGCCGCCGAAACCGCCGAACGGCCCACCACCACCGCCAAAGCCGCCACCGCCGGGGCCGCCCCGACCACCGCCACCACCCATTCCGGGTCCACCAGGACCGCCAGGACCGCCAAACCCGCCCGCGTTCGGATTGGCTCCGCCGCGTTCGCCCCAGCCCCAGGTCCGGCTAAGCCGCATGTTCACTGAAAACTGCGAGAAGCCTTGGCCGTAGTTCACCGGGATGATGGTCTCACCCGGCAGTGGCGCAACATTGAACGTACCGTACGGGGTGACTTTCACATTTTTCGGATTCGAAGCGCTCGTCGCAAACGAAGGACGGTCGTTCAGAATGCCATCGCCGTTATAGTCCGTGCCGGTCGTGATATTGAACGGCGGAGCCGAACTGAGCGTCACGAAAGGCGCGGCCGTAAGGCGGAACGGAAGACCCACATTGCCGCCGATAAAAGCCCGATGCCGCACATCATAGTTGGCACGGCCGTAGTCAATGGCGGTGTTGTACTGGTTGCTCGGAAAGCCGTTCACGTTGCTGTTGACGTGCCCGTACGTGTAATACCCCTGCAATGAGAGATGGCTGTTGAACCGGCTGTTCACATTCGTGATCAACTGGGTTTGTTTGTACACGCCGGTCGATTCATAAAGGTACAGGTCGCCCTGCCCCGCGATCGGCCGGACACCACCCAGACGGGTAGTCGGATCGTAAGTCCCCGGCATGTACGCGTTGATGTTCCGGGTACGCAAATCGTGCACGCCGCGCGTGTCCACAAAGTTGACCGAAACGGAGGTTCGGCCAGGCAGCGACCGGTCGACGCTGAACGCGTACTGGATCATGTAAGGCGCCTGAAAATTCGAATCCACCTTGTAGATCGCCTGGTTCTGCAAAGCCAGCAGCGCGATAGAGGGCACGTTCGGGTACGCCGCAAACGCGATGGCAGCCGCTGCCGGATTCTGCGTCGAGTTGATGTTATAGTTCAGCTGCGAAACGCCGTTATAGCGCATCGTCTGCAAGGTGCTGCTTTCATCGAACCGGTCATAGAACATACCGGCGCCGGTGCGGATCACGGTCTTGCCCGGCTTGCCGCCTTTGGCGCCCGGAGCCCACGCAATCGCAAGGCGGGGCGCAAAATCGGCATGATCCCCGATGTTGTTCTGAGTCTCATAGCGGAGGCCGGCGCTGACTGTCAGGTTGGGCCGAAGGCGCCAGTCGTCCTGCACGAAAGCGCCAAGATCGAACTGGCCGACGCTGGCGAACGGTGTTCCGCTGTTGAGTGTGAACTGATTGGGTCCACACCCCTGAGCGATGATGGAACCGATCGGCACACCCTGCGAGAGGAGCACCTGCGTCTGCCGGTATACATCGAGTGAAGTAGGGTTCGCGATACCCGCCAGGCAAGGCGCGACGGTTGCGAGAGAGTTCGGCGTGGTGAAGGTGTAAGTGCCGTTGAAATTCGAGGTCGACTGGCTTCCCAACGTGGTATAGCGAACCCGGACGCCCGCCTTGACCGCGTGCTTGCCCTGGGTCATCGTGATGTTGTTCTGAAATTCAAAACCCCTGGTGTCGGTGAAGTTTGAAAGCAACGGAGACCCACCGGACGTGAAGGAACTCGCAACATTGATGGTTGGACTCGCAATTCCGGAGCCGGTCTGATCGATGTGGCTGTTACGGAACTGGAACCGGGTTTCATCCACAGCCCTAGTGCCAAGAATCGCAGTTTCCGTGATCTGCACCATGTTGTTCTTCAAGCTGACGTTTGTCACCTGGCTGGCCAGGTTGAAGCCGCCAACACCACTAACGTTGGATGAATCGAAAAAGTTATAGCGGGCCACCAGCGTGTTGGTGGCGTTCAACTGATAATCAACACGCGGGCTGATCACGAAGAACTTCTGCGGCGTCGCATACGAACTGTTCACGGCAACAGGTTTGAAGCTGCTGTCCAGAGACTGAGCATTGATCAGGGCCTGCTCCGTAACGTCACGCCGGTTGAAGTCCAGGAAGAAGGACGCCTTCTTGTTGATGGGGCCACCTATATTGGCAGCGTAGAACTTCGAGCTGTAGGCCGGCGGCTTCGTGGTGAGGAAAGGGTTGCGACTGTCGAAGACCCTGTCTCCGAAGTTGAAGAATCCGCCCCCGTGAAAGCTGTCGGTACCGGGCCTGGTCAGAATTTCGATACGGCCAAAGCCAGGCCGGTCGAATTCCGAGGAGAAAGGGTTTGAATTAATACGAATTTCGCGGATGGAACTCTTGGCCGGCAACTGGCCGCCGCTGAAACCATCGACAAAGAACTGGGCGCCATTGGGGCCTGCGGCAGGTCCCGCCAGGGCCTGCAGATCGGACTGCAGATCATCCGGGTCGTCCGGCAGAGCATCGAGATCCGTATTTGCCAGAACCAAAGCGCCCACGTTCGCGGAAGGGTCTGTATTCACCTGTCCCGCCGCCTGATCGCTCACCTGCACTTCCTGCGCCTGCGCGGCAATCTGCAGCGCGATGTCGAGCGGTGTAACCTGCCCCGCCGTGACGCTCAACTCCGGCTGAGTGTACGTAAGGAAGCCCTTCGCATCCGCCCGCACCGCGTACTTACCCGCGGGAACAACCAGTTGATACTTGCCCTGGCCGTCCGACTTTGCACTTCGCGCGACACCGTTGCCCGAGATCTGAACGGTTACCCCTGGAATCAACGCAGCAGACGGGTCCGTCACCTGACCGCGAATGGTCGCATTGATTTGGGCGCTGCCCGGTTGTGCGGACATGCAAGCCGCGAAGACTATCCCCGCCATCCATCGCGCCTTCGTAAAATTATTGATCATAGACTTTGCTCCTCACCCCTGATGAATACGTGAGACTAAGTCTATTGTTAGCGCGACTTGCTAATGTTTACTGTGAATGTATGTAAGCGCGCCTGCTTACAAATCCATACAATTATTGGTGAATTTGCACTCAGAGAAGCCGGAAATTCACTTCGATCAGCGCATGCACATTCACTGCGACGCCGTTCTTCATGCCCGGCCGGAACCGCCACTTCTGCACAGCCTCTATCGCCTTTTCGTCGAGGCCCATACCAAGCGAGCGGCTGACACGGATATCACGTGCCCGGCCTTCGCTGTCGACGATGACCATGAGTTGCACCGTCCCGCTGTACTTCGCCTTTCGCGCTTCCTCCGAGTACTCGGGATCCACCTTAGTGAGAACCGAAGGCGCGGATATACCACCGCCGACTTTGAAAACCCCGCCACCGATTCCACCGCCATTGCCTGGGCCAAACCCGCCGCCATGGCCCGAGCCAACGCCGCCGCCGGACCCGTTCCCCATTCCTCCACCGAAACCATTGCCGTTGGAACCGTTCATCAGTTTCGCCAGCGGATCGCCCCAGTTGTTCAGAGTCGACTGCGGCAGAGGCGTGTCGGGCGGCGCAATCATTGACGGATTCATCGCGAGCACCGGCGTATGATCGGTGATCTGAGGCGGAACAAACTGCTTCAGCGCCGGCTTCGGAAGTTGCCCTTTCGACACCGGCAAGCCCTCACCGGCACCCCCTCCGCCTCCGCCCTGCAAGCCTGTTGCTTTCGGCTTGGCCTCAGGCACGTACGGCTTCATGATCATCGGATCGATGAGCGTGAACTTCTGCTGAATCGCGCGCTGCACCTGCGGATTCGTGAACCCGTACCTTAACAGGGCGAACGCACCTGCGTGGATGCCCACGGCATACAGGCGCGACATTGCGTCTCTGGGATAGAGACCCCAAATATCTTTCACCTGGACGGGCCGCGATGTGACGTCGAGCGGAGGCAGTTTCTGTGGATGAATGAGGTCGCGCACATTTCGGTACAGCGACTCAAACCAAGGCGTTTCCTCCGCACTGGCGAAGCGGGGCTGCGCGATCCGATTCAGCACCCGTTCGTAGCCGGCCGCCATGTCAACGGGCAGATCCTCTGCGGGGGATGCCAACGCCGAGAGCCAGGTATCTGCACGGCGGTTGGTCGATGCCACCTTCTCAAGCAGCGCACGGCAGCGCTGGCAAACGGGCAAGTGCCCCTCGACAGTCTGGCGCAGATCCGTAGCTTCAGAATCCGCCAGATAGCCCTGAAGATCTTTCATTCTCAAACAAGCGGTCATTGCTGCCTCCTGTAAAGCTTTAGGTATTCCTGTTCGAACTTCGCCCTGGCTCTCCCCAGCAGCACGTAGAGTGAATCGGTCTTCATCCCGAGCACTCCACTCATCTCTTTGCACGTGAAACCGCTGCTGGTCATCAGCAGCGCCTGACTATACTCCGGCTTCAGCAGTGCCAGCACACTCCTCACTCGCAACCGTTCCTCTTCGGCCAGCAGGTCATGCAGCGGACTACCCTGCGCGTCTTGCCGGAGCGCTTCCCTTCCCGCCAGATCTTCGCGCCGGGCGCGCCGTGCATTCGTGCGCAGTGCGTCCAGTCCCAGATTTATCGCGGTTCGGTAGAGCCAGCCGGCAAGGGTCTCCGGCGTTCCCGGCGGACGATTGTGATAGAGCCTGTAGAAGGTATCGGCCGCCAGTTCTTCCGCCTGACCAGAGTCACCGACAAGGCGAACCAGCGTCTTCACCAGGCGGGGATAGTGCCCGGTGAAAAGATCTTCAAAAACACGATCCAGACTTCGTTCCTGAACACTGAACGTCCGGGCGAAGCTTAAAAGGACTTGTTCACTTTGCTGCACATTCATTCAACGTCACGGCCATCGAAAACCTAACGAGGCCAACCTGACGCCGCCTCCTGAAAACAGGCGAGGCAAGCGGAACACCGTGAATAATCCTTTGTTGAATGAACTATTTGAGAAGAGGTGGGTGGATCTGGTTGGCACACCAGGGCGGAGACAGCGCTGCAATCTGACCGTACACGGGGCAATCCTCTTCGTGCGCACCCCGCAGGTAGCCGGTGCTCAGCAGGAACTCGCGGACAATTTCGCCACCTGTGAACACAAAGGTCTTTTTAAAAATCTTTGCCCATTCGCCTATAGTCAGCGGATGCAGTCTGTCCAGCCATGCCGCGAGCGAACCGTACTCCCCGATCAATCGCAACGCAGTATTCGCATTCGTGATCGCGGCGTTGATCTTCAGGCGATTCCGGATGATCGAAGCATCGGCCATCAGGCGTTTGCGGTCTTCATCTCCGAATGCGGCGACTTTACCGATATCAAAGCCCGCATAGGCGGCGCGAAACCCCTCGCGCTTTTTCAGAATGGTTGTCCAGGACAGCCCGGCCTGATTGATTTCGAGAATCAACCGCTGAAACAGTTCGTTGTCGTCACGAAGCGGAAAGCCATATTCCGTATCGTGGTAAGCGAGATGACAAGGGTCCGTCTTTACGTCGCGGACCACGGCACAGTAACTCACCTATTTCGCCGCTACGGGTTCCCTGCTCTCGGCCCTGCTGCCTTCCCGGCTCTCTTTGGGAAGCAGCATAATTGCCGTAGCGCCCACAATGGCCACGCCAAGCACGAACATCATCGGCTTCGAGTAATTGCCAAAAGATTCCCGCAGCAGTGAAACACCCTGTGGCACCCAGGTCTGTCCGATGGTATTCACCGGCAGAATGATCGCCATCGACCGGGCAAGCGTATTCACTCCAAACTGCTTGGCGGCCATCAGCGGAATCAGCATGTAATCGGCACCCATGGCAAAGCCGAAGATGATGGCAAAGAAATGGGGATTGCCCGCCGGATTTACCGAAAGCAGCAGCGGAATGCTGGCGGCCACCACGAAATAAGTCACTGTCATCACGTACTTCATCGGGAATAAATCGGAGAACTTACCAATGAGCAGACGCCCCGCGATGCTGGACCAGAGAATCCATCGCGTTGCTTCTCCCCAGGCGGCATCTAACTGCGCCTGATCGGTAAAGCCCTGGTCTTTGAAGACCAGTTTCATGTGCTGGTTGATGGCGCCGATGGAACCGATGGAACAGAGACTCCCAATCAGCAGCAGCCAAAACGGCCATTGACGCAGCAGATACGCGAAGCTCTTCGCCTCGATTTTCTGATCCTTTGTCGGCTCCAGATCGCCATCCGGAAACTGCCCGATCTCCGCAGGACGGTCCTTCAGCATAAACAGAGCGAAGGGCCACGCAAGAAACATCACACAGCCAATGGCCAGCAGGGCGCCCCGGAAGGTGTAATGAGCTGTCATGGGTTTGATCAGCCACGGCCCCGCCGCGCCCACCAGACCAACACCCACATACACAATCCCCATTGCCACGCCACGATTGCGGCGGAACCACTGAGACACGATGATCTGGTGCGGAATCGGGCCCGAAAGAATATAGCCGAACGTGTAGACAAACCAGTAGAAGTAGTAACTATAGATGTTACCGGTCATCCGGCTCAGGCCCAGGAAAGCCAGGAAGGTCAATCCGGTTCCGGCCACAATCAGCTTTCGCGGGCTGAAG
>JAUZEU010000506.1 GCA_030838885.1 Bryobacterales bacterium
GAGACAACCGGCAAAGGCGAAATCAAGATCTTCCGGGGCATGACCGCGGACGGCAAGCCGAAGGAAACGTCCACTTTCGCCACGGGCCTGAACTCGCCCTTCGGCATTGCGTTCTACCCGCCCGGCCCGAATCCTCAGTATCTCTACATAGGCAACACAGATTCGGTGGTCCGCTTCCCTTACAAGAACGGCGACCTAAAGGCCACTGGCCCTGCTGAGACAATCGTTTCCGGCATCCCGACCGGCGGCCACTCCACGCGCGACATCGCCTTTTCGCCCGACGGCAAGAAGATGTTCGTGTCTGTCGGCTCGCGGTCCAATGTGGACGATCCCGATACAACTCCTGGCGAGAAACTGCGTGCCAACATTCTGCAGTACACCCCCGAGGGCAAGTTCGTGAAGGTGTATGGCGCCGGTATCCGTAACCCGGTCGGCATCGCGGTGAACCCGATCACGGGTGAACTCTGGTGCTCCGTAAACGAGCGCGATGCGCTGGGCGACAACCTGGTGCCAGACTACGTCACCAGCGTGAAAGAAGACGGTTTCTACGGCTGGCCCTGGTATTACATGGGCAGCAACCAGGATCCGCGCCATGAAGGCAAACACCCGGAACTGAAGGGTAAAGTCATCGTGCCGGATGTCCTGCTGCAGCCGCACAATGCCTCGCTCGAACTCACGTTTTATAACGGCAAGATGTTCCCGGCCGAGTACAACGGCGACATCTTCGCCGCTGAGCATGGGTCATGGAACAAGTCTGTCCGGACTGGTTATGAGGTGGTGCGCATTCCGCTGAACAACGGACACGCGTCCGGCATCTACGAGGATTTTCTGACTGGCTTCGTGCTGCCCGACGGCAACGTCTGGGGTCGCCCTGTCGGCGTTGCCACGGCTCCCGATGGCTCGCTCATGGTGACCGACGATGGTTCGAAGTCCATCTGGCGCGTGACCTGGACGGGCAAGTAGTCAGTTCCCGACGTAACGGGAGTAGACGCTTCGCGCCACTCCGATGTCGGTTGTACCCTTGATAATCGCTCTTCCGTCGGGGAACACGGTGACTTCGTGCTCCCCGTCGTGAAAGCGGAGCGCAAACTCGTTCGCGCGCACCGATCCCAATCCTTCCAACTGCATCGCCAAATTTGCCAGGTTCAGTGGTCGTGAGCGCTCGTGGATCTGTACGGCGTTTCTTCCGCAGAGACTGACGGGAGCGCGATGCCGCCCCTGCAGCCAGGTAAATTCGCGGCGGCCGCACGCCGGGCATGCCGGATCGCGATCCGGCATGGCAGTCTCACGGACCGGACCATTCCAGAGATCCGCGCGGAAGATCTTCCGCCGCACCGCAGCCGCACGCCCAGCCAGAATTTTCAACGCCTCCATCGCCTGAATCGACCCGATCATGCTTGTGACCGGCCCCAGAACGCCGGCCGTTTCGCAGGTGGGCTGCACGCCGCCCGGCGGCTCGGGATAGACGCAGCGGAAGCAGGCGGAGTCGTCGGGCAGAATCGGCATGGCGATCCCGTAGCTCCCCACTGCCGCGCCGTAAATCCAGGGAATGCCCTCGCGAATCGAGTAGTCATTGATCAGCAGGCGCGTCTCGAAGTTGTCCGTGCCGTCGAGGATGACGGCTGCGCCGCCCAGCAGATCGTCGGCGTCCGCGGGGTTCAGATCGGAAACGAAAGCCTCTATGCGCACGCCGGAGTTCGCGGCGAGCAGGTGCCCTCGGGCGGCCTCGGCCTTGGGAAGACCGAGGCGCGCATCGTCCTCCGTATAGAGAATTTGGCGCTGCAGATTACTCTCTTCCACGTAATCGCGGTCGATCAGCCGCAGCGTTCCGATCCCTGCCCGGGCCAGGAGCGTTGCCTGTAACGTTCCCAGCGCCCCGCATCCCACGATGACCGCAGTGGAGGATGCAAGGTTCCGCTGCCCGTCCTCTCCGAACGGGGTGAAGCGGATCTGCCTGCTGTAGCGTTCCCGGTCTGGCACGCCGTCATCGTAGCAGTTGGTACGATGTAGCAGGTGCGGCATCGCTTTGCCACGTGCATCCTCGCCGTCTGCCTGCCGATCTTTGCGTTGCGGGCGCAGGATCTGCCAAATCAGTTCGAAGGTCAGCCGATCGTCAGCGTCGCTTTCGAACCCGCACGCCAGCCCCTTGAGCTGAACGAAATAGCCGACATCCTTCCTTTAAAGAAAGACACGCCGTACAGAGCCACCCTGGTCCGCAGCGCCATTGAACGACTCTACGGGACTGGCCGCTACCAGGACATTCAGGTGGATGCCACCGCTTCCGGGGCTGGAATCGCGCTCCGTTTCATCACGAAGAACAGCTGGTTTGTGGGGACGGTCGCGACGGAAACGAATCTGTCGGAGCCGCCGACAACCGGGCAGATTGTCAGCACGGCGCAGCTTACGCTGGGTGCCCCGTTCGACGAAGATCAACTGGTTACGGCGGAGCAGAATATCCACAAGCTGCTGGTTGCCGATGGATACTTCCGGCCACAGATCTCGCATCGACTGGAATATAACGAAGAATACCAGCAGGTGAAGATCACGTTCGTGGTGAAGGCGGGAAAGCGCTTTCACTACAGCGCGCCGGAGGTTTCGGGCGACACTTCCGTGCTGTCGGCTAAAGAGATCGACAAGGCCACGAAGTGGAAGAACTTCCTGCTGCCGGGCTACCGCGGCATCACCCAGAGCCGGTCGCGAACCGGCGTGGACAACGTCCGCCTGAAGTACCAGAACGCGAACAGGCTGCGCGCGACTGTGACTCTGGAAGGTCTTGATGAGAACAATACCAAGCCCCGCCTGGTAGTGGAGCCGGGTCCCCTTGTGGAGGTCAAAGCCGAGGGCGCAAAAGTCAGCCGCAAGACGCTCAAACAGCAGGTGCCGGTGTTTGAAGAGCACACAGTGGACGCCGATCTGCTGGCCGAAGGCTCGAACAACCTCCGGGATTACTTCCAGGCTCAGGGGTATTTCGAGGTCGACGTGGAGTATGAGCAGCAGGCCGTTCGCGACGGTAAGACGCAGATCGACTACCTGATCACGACGGGGATCCGGCACCGGCTGATTTATGTCGGAATCGATGGAAACAAGTACTTCAACCAGAAAACCCTGCGGGAGCGGATGTATCTGATCCCGAGTTCCTTTGAGTTCCGACGAGGCCGTTACAGTGAGGCATCGCGGCGGCGGGATGAGGGCAGCATCGCGGATCTGTACCGGTCTAACGGGTTCCGCGACGTGAAGGTGCAATCGCGGACAGAGGACGATTACAAAGGCAAGACGGGCGATTTCGCTGTGTTCTTCACAATCACCGAGGGCATGCAGTACACGGTGAGCCTGCTGAAGTTCGAAGGCGTGGAGAAGCTTGATCTGTCGAAGACGCTGCAATCCGTCAGTTCGCAGGCCGGGCAGGTGTTCAGCGAATTCAATATCGCATCCGATCGCGAGACCATCATGCAGCAGTACGGGGCGAACGGGTTCGCGAACGCCACATTTGCATGGGACTCGAAGATCGACGCGGAAACCCACTTAGTGGAACTGACGTTCACCATCCATGAGGGGGAGCAGCAGTTCGTGCGTGACGTGGTGACCACCGGGCTTGCAACGACTCGGCCGAATCTGGTGACGCGGCAGCTCAGGATGCATCCGGGCGACCCTCTCTCGCCGTCGGCGATGGCGGACACGCAGAAGCGGCTCTATGATCTCGGCATCTTTGCGCAGGTGGAGATGGCGATTCAGAATCCGGACGGCGAGGAGAAGCAAAAATACGTGCTGTTCGACCTGGAGGAAGCACGGCGGTACTCCATTACCTTTGGCTTTGGCGCGGAGTTCGCGCGCATCGGCGGCAGCAACGCGGTCACCGATCTGTCCGACCCGGGGGGCTCGCCGGGTTTCAGTCCGCGGGTGTCGCTGGATCTGACGCGGCTGAACTTCTTCGGAACAGGGCAATCGGTCAGTTTCCGGAGCCGGCTATCCACGCTGCAGAAGCGGGCCAACATCAGCTACTTCATTCCGCGGGTGTTCAGCCTGCCGAAGTTCGACGCGACCTTCTCGATCCTGTATGACGACACGCACGATGTGCGGACCTTCCAGTCAAAACGCGAGGAGGCTTCGGCGCAGTTCGTCCACCACGTTTCGAAGCCCATCACCGTGTTCTACCGGTTCAACTACCGGAACGTGGGTGTGTCGAATCTGAAGATCGACCCGTTGCTGCTGCCGCGGCTGGCGCAGTCGGTGCGCGTGGGCGTGGCCAGCTTCAACCTGGTGCAGGACCGGCGCGACGACCCGATCGACCCGCACAAAGGCATCTACAACACCCTTGACGTTGGATGGGCGACACGGTTCTTCGGCTCGCAGACGAGCTTTGTCCGGGTGCTGGCGCGCAACGCTACTTACTACCGGTTGGGCGAAAAGATCGTCCTGGCAAGGGAGACTCAGGTCGGAGTCGAGCCGGCTTACAGGGTACCGGCCAATGCCGATCCGTCCGACCCGATTCCACTGCCTGAACGGTTTTACGGAGGCGGCGGAAACACGCTGCGCGGCGTGCCGGAGAATCAGGCCGGACCTCGGGATGTGCTTACGGGCTTTCCGCTGGGCGGTTCGGCTGTCTTCTTTAATAACACCGAACTGCGGTTTCCCCTTTACGGCGCGAACATCAACGGTGTCATTTTTGAAGACGCGGGCAATATCTTTTCGAACTGGCGCGCCATGACGCTTCGCGCCGTACAGAACGATGTGAAGGACTTCGACTACATGGTGCACGCTCTGGGCTTCGGCATTCGTTACCGGACGCCGGTGGGGCCGCTGCGCTTCGATCTTGCATACAGCATCAATCCGCCAAAGTACAACGGCTTTGCGGGCAGCTACGTCCAGCTGGTTCAGTGTTCGATGCAGGGAAACTGCCAGGCTTCGCTGCAGCAGATCAGCCATTTTCAGTTCTTCTTCTCGATCGGGCAGGCGTTCTGATGCGAAGACTGCTCCTGCTCACCTGTCTGGTTGGATTGCCCGCGGCGGCGGTCATTGTGGACCGTATCGCGATCTCCGCCGGTAGCCGCGTCATTACAGAGAGCGAGGTGGAACTGCGGCTGCGACTCTCGGCATTTGAGAGCGGCCTGAAGCCGGTTCTCTCGCCCGCGGAGCGCAAGCTGGCTGCCGCGCGACTGCTGGATCAGAAACTGGTGGAGCGCGAGATGGATGTGGGGCACTATCCACGGCTGAACGAGGATGGCCGGAAGCAACTGGTTCGCGAGTATGCCGAGCAGTATTTCCAGTCGGACGCAGCGGCAATGGGACGGGCTCTTGCCCAGGACGGGCTGACGGTGCGCGATCTGGAAGACGATCTCGCCCGGCAGGAGGATCTGCTGACCTTTCTGAATCTGCGGTTCCGGCCGGCGGTCCAGATTGCGGAGGAGGACGTCCAGACCTACTTCCGGACGAAGACCAACCGGCAGGTTCCGCTCAACGAGGTCAGGACCCAGATCGAGAAGCTGTTGACGAATGAGCGGGCCGATGTGGAACTGGACGCCTGGCTGAAAGAGCAGCGGAAGCGTACGAAGATCGAATACCTGGACAAGGACCTGGCGCCATGAAACTCCGGATTGCAGCGGTTTTCGCCGGGCTGCTGCTGGCGCTGGCCGGCTTTTTCGTCTGGATCGCACAGAGCGACTGGCTGCGCGGCCGAGTGCTGACCGGGATTGTGACCGAGGCAGAACGGGTGACCGGCGGCGCGGTGAAGCTGAAGGCCTTCCGGTTCGACTGGCGGACGCTGACGGCGGAGGTGGACGAGTTCGAGATCCGCGGAACCGAGCCGGCGGATCAGGCTCCGCTGTTGACGGTGGACAAGATCCGGGTTGGGCTGACGATTATTTCGCTGCTGGCGCGTGATATCCGGGTGAAAAAAATCGAAGCCATCCGTCCCCGGGCGCACCTGATTCTGCTGGCAAACGGGAAGACAAATATCCCGGCGCCGAAGATCAGGAAGACCGGCAAAGGGGCGGCACAGACCATTCTCGATCTGAAGATCGGTCAGTTCGACGCGCGCAATGGGGAGTTTCTGCTGGCAGACACCGTCACTCCCTGGGAGGCGCGGGGCGAGAAGCTGGAGGCTCAGATCGCCTATGAGCCGAAGGGCGGGCGTTACTCGGGGACGGTTGGGGTGGCGGCGCTGCATGTGAAGCAGTTCGACGTTCAGCTGACGGCGAGCGCGGCTATGGAACTGGACCGGATCATCGTCGTCGACGCGAAGCTTCGGACCGCGGGGTCTGAGGTGAATCTTCGGAACACGATGATGCACCACTTCGCGGATCCGGTATGGACGGGGCAGTACGAGGCGAAGGTCGCACTGAAGGAGTTCCTGAAGGGTGCACAGGGGACGGCCGTGGCGTCGGGCAGCGGGCGGTTTGTGTCACCGAAGGATTATCAGGTCACAGGAAACATGACCGGTTCCGGAATTGGGTTTGAATTGTTCCGGAACATGTCTGTGGCGGCGGACTTCGACGCGGGGCCCGAGAAGGTCTTCGTCAAGCGGGCGAACATCCGGGTGATGGGCGGCGAGGTAGTCGGGTCGGGTGAGTTGCTGGGCTTCGAGCGGTTTAAGGCTTCTGGCCGCCTGGAGCATTTTGGGCTCGCTCAGGTGGCGACGCTGCGCACAAAGCAGAAGCTGCCGTAC
Source organism: Bryobacterales bacterium (assembly GCA_030838885.1). Taxonomy (GTDB): domain Bacteria; phylum Acidobacteriota; class Terriglobia; order Bryobacterales; family Bryobacteraceae; genus BOG-234. Next base: position 6,662 of record JAUZEU010000506.1, read on the forward strand.
GACGGGATCATCGGGGGGTCGTTTAAAATTGAAGGAACGATGCGGAACCAAAGGGGCCAGGCTCAACTGGTGATCTCGCCGGTGAAGGCGGGGGCTCCCGTGCGGGGTAACATCCAGGTGAAGTTCGATACGGGTGCCCGCCGGATCGAGCTGGGGCATTCGTCCATCGATCTGCCGCATTCTCATGTAGAAGTGGCGGGCACGCTGGGGGACCGGCTGGACGTGCAGGTGGATTCCAGCGATGCGAAGGATCTGCTGCCCTTCCTGCTTGAAAAAGCGAAGCCAGATGTGGGCTGGGGCGGGATGGCGTTCCGGGGAACCGTGAGTGGCCCGCTGGATCATCCGATGGTTGCCGGATCCGCGACGGGGCGGGACGTGAGGTATCAGAAGTATACGGTCGGGTCGGTGGCCGGGGATTTC
>JAUZEU010000518.1 GCA_030838885.1 Bryobacterales bacterium
TAACCGAAAATATCGCGCGAAACTTTCCAGGGTTTAACTCTGACGTGCTTAGCTGCCCGCGGGAGAGTGACGCGATAGAGCTGCTGCCGGTCATAGTGGCGAAACCTTACCCATACGTGCCCGTGGACTTCAGCAACGGCGACGGTGTGGTGATTGATCGCGTTCGTCTTAGTACCCGGATTGCGCAGTTGGCAATCGAACGGATTTGACAGCCCAACCTATGTCAGTCTTTTGACAGGCGAGCTCGCTTTGAATCCGACAGTTCTGGCCGTCGGGCATGAAAACTTCCGATAGAATCCGTTGGCCTCCATGCATTCCTGCTTCAGGGAAATTCCCAGTTCTCTTTTGGTTGGTTGGCCGGCCATCTGGAGATTAGGATCGAAAAACGGCGATTGTCGGAAATGGGTGAGGTCACGGACCGGAGTTTGTGGCCGCCAACAGTCAAGCCGTCAGATTGGATTTGCGCTACTCTCGCCAGGCTTTGCCTGTTGTGTATGGTGCATCAAAGAGCATGTCACGATGGACACGTACGTTGAACCGATACCCGGCGGAGATCTTAATCGTCGGATGCACGTTCAGGTTGCGGCTGGTGATCTGGGCTCCCAATTCGGAGGCCTGCTGACCGACCGCGCTGCCGGCAACCTGGCCGGGGCTGGGGTACGTCAGCACGGATCGATTCTGGTTCTGGGAAATCTGAGATGCGGCGGAGAACAAGCTGGTCAGGACAGCGAAGCCGACGAGCCGGGTATAGTGCCGGTCCACTTTGTCGCGAAAACCGGAGAAACCGTGAGCGTCCTGGCCGATCATCCCGGACAGATCCAGCGACGAACCGTCCGGGTAGATGACGCGGTTCCAAATCACCTGCAATCCATCCTGGCCGTATCCGATGCGCGAATTATAGACTCCGACGAGGCGAGCGCCTTGCGGAATCAGCAGGTGCCGACCAGAGGCAGTGTCGTACACATCCGAAGCCACGAGCGCCTTCGTTTCTCCCGGCAGTTCGGAGTTGAGCGCCTGCTCCAGCACGGCAGGAATCTCCCAGCCCGCTTTGATCTCATACGGGGAGAGGGGCGCGGTTCTGGTGGACTTCAGATAATCATCCGGTTGTCCGGCGCGCGCCTTCGCAAGGAATGCTTCCATACCGCTCTCCTCACCGACATCCTGATTGACACTGCGAGTTCCTCCGGGTTGTGCTGGCGGGGTTGTACCGGCATTCCGCCCGGTCAGGGCCTGCACCACATTCGCAATCTGGCTGTTATCGTCGATGCTGCTGCGCGATTGCGACCCGAAGCCATCCCGAACCGTCATAGGAGCCGTGATCGCCTGTTGTTCCCGTTCGTAGGCCGCGATCAGGGTTCGTTCCTCAGGCGACGGCTGCCGCGGCGGAACCGGGGCCGCTTCCGGCTGAACCTGCACCGGAGCCTGTCGCACGTACACCGGACCACCGCCCTGCGGCTGCGTCGCCGTCGCTGGCGGGAGTTCCCCAGGTGGCTGCAAAACACCCGACTGCGGAGGCATGTTCGGAAGATTGCCAGAAGGCACCTCCTTGGCGATCTCCGAACCGGCAACGGTAGCGGGAGCGACTTCGCGCGGCTGGTTTCGTTCGGCCAATGTTGCAACCTGCCGCTGCTGCCGCTTGTACCCGCCATACGCGAACAGCCCTAGAACGACGGCAACAATCGCCATCACGACGCCGGCGGCGCGCTTGCTGACCCGAACAGAGCGCGGTGCCCGCGAATTCAGATCGAGCCCACTCGGAGCGTTCATGTTCGTCGAAGCGGCTTCAGCTTTTTCGTTCACGATCAATCTCCACCTTGAGCGCTTTCTTGCCACTGCCGAGAATCAGTTCCGCCCGGTCGAAGAGCCGGTCCACGATGTACATGTCGCCCTTCACCCGGTAATTGACCATCTCCTGTTTGCCGTCCGGGCCGATCACAACCAGCACCGGTGCTTCCCTGCTTTTGGCTGCCGCGCTGATCTGGATGTACGTCTTCTTTCCGTCGTCGAAAACACGCACGGGCCGGATATTCTCGTTGCCGCCCTTCAGCCGATAATTGAAGAACATCGCGTCAGTGGCGTTCGGAGGCAGTTCAGCGATGCGCGTGGATCTGATCTGCTGCTCTTTCTGCACCGCCAGATGCTGTTGCCACTTCCGTTCGTTGTCCATGTCGTCCGGATACGCGAAGGCGACACGGGCCACATACTCTTCGGGCTTCGAGAGCAGCCGCAGGTAGTACGCGCGGCGGTCCGTCGTGATCAGCAAGTTCGTGTCGAGACCGGGATTTTGCGGTTTCAGCACGATCACCGATGTCGCATATGCTCCGTCGCCATACGACGCGGGCGAAAGCATCCATCGAACGGAGTGGCCGATGTGCGGCTCGCCTACTTGCTTTTCACCGGCTTGCAGTTCGATCATGCAAACGCGGAGCGGCGCGCAAACGACGGTGGGCAACCCGGCGCCGTAAGGATAAACCACGCGGCCGTCTCGGCCGGCCGCGGGCTGGTTCTGTTCCGCCATCCACTTCGCGCTCATCTGGACCGCTTCCTCCGCCGTCTTTGTGAGTTGCACATCCGTCTTTGGCTTGTAACCGGCCGGGACCGCGAGCTCGGTGTTGATCGGCGCCGCCGGAGGTGTCTGCGGAACAGGGTTCGTGGGCGCGTCCCGAAGGGTTTTGAGTGGGGAGTCGAAATCGAATGCCTCCCCGGCTGGCACCCGCTTAACATGAACAGGAGCGGCCGGGGAGTCCTGCGCGAAGAGGCCGGGCGAGATCGCGGCAATGCTGATTACAGCGAGCTTAAAACAACTCATTACAAAACTTTCCCCCAGTTGATGTTTGTTACATAGATTCCGAGCGGGTTGATACGTGCCATGCCCTCATCCATCGGCGGATTGACGGCGATGCTGAAGGCCGCCTTCCAGTGCGCCTGTGCCTTCACGGCCCCGTAAAGATCCCGTGTCGTCTCGAACCACTCCACCTCGAACGTTCTCTGACTGGTAGGCAACACGGACCGAACCTCAACACTCACCGTTTCGGAAGCAGCGCGCTTCTGCGGCGGATCGCCGCGGTAGAACTCAGTGATGAACGCCTGCGCCTGGCCACCGCTGGCAATGTGGGCGTAAACGCGGTCGATGGCTTTCCGCTGGGCGATCCCGTCGGTGGTGACCGTCCGAAGGTCCTCCACCCAGTTGAAGAGCGCGGCTCGTTTCAGTCGGTCATCAGTGGGCGAGGCTTCTTCCGCGGTGCCGGCCGCAACGGTCCGGCCGAGGGAGTCCATGGCCACGACAAACGGCACGATGTGCGACTTCATGGAGAGCCGCGCCATGCCGCCGACAGCAACCAGACTGACCAGAAAGCTGGTCATCGCCCCTCGCCGCCAGTTGCGTTCCCGGGTGATGAGATTCCCGTACCTTTCGTCCCACTCCCGCCTGGCGGCCAGGTAGGGGTTATACGTGTCTTTTAGTGGCTTCGCCTCTGCTTCGGGCGCATGGGTCTTTTGCGTGATCGGGATCGGCTCATCGAGCCGAAGTGCGCTGGGCATAATCAATCTCCTCTATTCGTGGTGGTCAAGGTTTAGCCTCGGAGGCGTTGCATGGGGCCCGGCGTCCGGAGGCAATTGTGAAGTAACCCGGCGATGAAATGCTGCGGGGCTCTTTGATGAATTTGTTGGTGGTGGGGCCGGTTGAGACGGACCTCCGCTTGGCTGATGGGGAGAGCTAGGCGGAGGGGGGACGGTGCCACTTCCATTCCCGGTGGAACCAGCGGAAGGCAGCGCCGCGGGTGAAGTGGTGCCAGCGGCAGACCCGCCTGCAGTCGCGCCGCCGATCGCCGACCGCGCAGCTCCGAACGCATTCAAAGCCGTCGCGCCCATCGCCACCGCCCCGCCCGCAACAAAAGCGCCGCTGGAAACCAGATCCCCTCCGGACAGTGCCGGTGAGCCGCCGAGAACCGCGGCGAAGAGCTTGGGTATCTGCCAGCAAAGCATCATGAAGATGATCGATGCGCCCATGATTTCGAGCGCGGACATCGCCGGGCTGGCGTTCGAGGCGAT
>JAUZEU010000526.1 GCA_030838885.1 Bryobacterales bacterium
GAAACCGACCAGATGGGCGTGGTTTACCATGCCAACTATCTCGTGTGGATGGAGGTAGCGCGCACCGGCCTCTGCTCCCACATGGGTTTCCGGTATAAGGAAATGGAGGCTGACGGCATCTATCTCGCGGTCACCGAAGCCCACTGCAGGTACCTGAGTGCTGCGAAATACGACGACGAAGTTTCCATCACGGCCGTCCTGACGGAAGCCAATCGCCGTTTCGTCGCGTTCGATTACGAGATCACCTGCGAGGGCCGCAAAGTCGCCACCGGCCAGACTCGGCATATCTTTTTGAGCCCGGACCTTCGGCCCGCCAGACTGCCCGACAGATACGCACCGCTGTTTGGAATCGCCTAAACCCGGTTATTGGACTACCGGCTTCAGAGCCTCGCCGCGTAACAGCGCGCCCGATGCCTGAATCTGCTTCGTCCCGTCGGTAGCCCGAAGCAACACCTGTCCGTCGTTCTGTGTTTCAGCACTGCCCTGGAATGTTTCGCCCGCCATGGTCATCACCAGTTGGCCCAGCTTCAGCCTCGGATTCCGCGCGTTCCAGGACCACTCAAAGCTGCCTTCGATCTTGTCCCAAACAGCACTTCCGTCACTCGCCACAACCGGCGTGAGATCCAGATTGCGCCCGCGGAACTTGCCTTCGGCCTTCAGGTTCGACAACAGATCGAGCCCGGTTCCGGAAGTGGTCAGGGTACCATCGGCATCCAGTTTGCCGGAGCGCCAAAGCAGGCCCGCCGCATTCCCCGCGACGTCGTATCTCGGTTGCCGCTGCGCCAGGTTCACGCTTCCCGTGCCGTTGAACGCCACATCCTGCAAATTCCCCTGCAGCCCGCTGACGCGCACCTGGTTGCCATCCCACAACACCCTTGCCTTCAGCTTTGTGAAAATGCTCCCGCCAAGATCGAGCGCTGCGATCTGAATGGTGCCATCCGAATGCATGGAGCGCAACCAGTGCGGTTCCGGCGTCCTGCCAAAATTGAGCGCGGTGCTCAGGAAGCTGCCGCGACGCAGGGCCGGCATCAGCAGTTTCTCCAATGCGGCTCCTTCGGCTCGCGCCAGGGTAACCCGGAACCGATGGGGATGCGAAGCTCCCAGTTCATACCGGTACTCACCTTGCCCTTCCATTCCACCAGCCACGAAATCGAGCTTCTTCGTCGCCACTCCCGTGCTGCCGATCGTAGCGTCCGCGACGACGACGTGCACGGGTTGCGCAAAGGCCTCGAATGGAATATCGGCATCTTTCAGCCGTACATCGCCGGTCCAGGCCGCCTCTGGCAGGTTAGAAAAGTGCAGTTGCCCGCTCCATGTGCCTGACGTCGCGACACTCAGCACAGGCACCCGCGCCACCGACATCTGCCGCCGTAGCGAGCTCAGTGCCATTCCCTGGCTCCACAGCGTAAAATCCATCTTGCGGGAGTTCATATCGAACGTCCCCGCAACCGTGGCCGTTTCGCCCGTGTCATTTGTGATGGACGCAGGAGCCAGCGCCACCGAAGACCCGGCGAACTGTAGATAAGCCTTAGACAAATGCAGGGGTGGAGTGCCGGCAACCGCGAGAGTCGAATCCGCCATTTCCACCTGCCCGTCCATTCTTGGTTTGCCCTCAGGCATCGAGTAGCCCACAGCCCCCTGGGCGATTCCGTCGAAAGTCACATCGCCTGGAATACCCAATCCCATATTCCTCGCGATGCCTGTAAGCGGAGCAATCGGCAACTGGCTAAAGAGGGCCGTGACGGCCCAGCGCGGCGTTGCCAGATAATTCGTGACACGATAACGAACGTCGATCGGCGATTGCTTGCCTTCGGTAGTCGCACGGATGTCGATCGTTTGGCCTGGTACGTCGATGGCTCCGCCCAGCGAAATCGGCCACGCACTCCCGCCCGGCGGAGTCTGATTCCAGCCGTGAATATCGTCCAGCCGCAGACGCCCCGCCAGACCCACGCGGGACAGAGGACCCGCCAGATGTGCATCGCCCCAGATATGCCCGTGCAGGTTGCTTTCGTACCCCTGAAACAATGTCACCATGTCGCCCAATTCACTCTTTTCAAGCTTCACGTCGAGCGTCACCAGGCCTTTCTCCGGTTGCCATTCGCCACGCCCTGAAAAACTTCCGAACCCATGGGAAGGCCGGTCGGTGCGCGCCGGCTGTCCGTTGACCCGCAGCGTCCACGGACCCTCGGCACTCGACGGTGGCCACAGATCCACATCCGTATGCAGCAGATAAAAAACAGATTTCGTATCGCCGAACTTGAAATTCACCCTGCCGCCGATCATGTGCACGCTGGGAAAAGCGGCCAGCAGTTTCGTCCGCATCAGCGAGGAGAAGTTCCACTTCAGGCCACTCTCCTCGCTGGCGCTCACGCGTGTCAGATTCACGCTGGTCTCTTCCAGATCGACGGACGCAAACTCAAGGGGGCCACCGAACAGCGCCGAAATCCTCGGGCGGCCGCGTAAAATCTTCACGTACGCAATCGGTTCAGGCCCGATTGTCGGGTCCTCTCCAATAGTTACGTCGCCAATCGTAAAGCCCGGCACTGGCAGCAAACGGAAACTCACGTCGCCAATCTCCACCTTGCGCCCGAGGGCGGCTTCCAGTCCGGCATGAATGGGCTCGCGGTAGCGCTCTGCACTGATCTTTGGCACGTAATAGGCCGCGCCCAGGAGCAACACCAGGGCGTAGAAAACCAGCTTCGGCCATGTGATCCAGCGCCTCACAGTCGTGCCGCCTCTCTGGCCAGCAGGGCGGCATAGAGCGCCGGATCGTCCACGTCGTCGCAGATGCCGGGGTCGTCGACTTCGACATACCGGATTCTGTCGGCATGCCGGTCGATCACATCCCGCACCTTCGCGCTGAGAGGCTCCGCAAGGTAAAGTTCCGCAAGGTCACGCCGCATCAGAACCGGGTGCCCCCTGCGGCCCTTAAACCGGGGAATCGCGACGTCGGCATCCGCGCTCATCAGAGCCACCAGGGTCTCCGGTCTCACCGCAGGGTGATCCACCAGGGTGAACAGCACCGCGTCATACCCGGCGCCGCAGGCCCGCAACCCGGCCTGTAATGAGGTCAACATCCCCAACCGGTAATCGGAATTCACCACTGCCACCACACCATCCGGAACCGATTTTTTTACTTCCTCTCCATTGAAACCGAAGACCGCTACCACAGGGTCGGCGTATTGCCGAAACGTCTCGGCCAGAACCGACAGGAACGTGCCTCCGCGGAACGGTAATAGTGCTTTCGGCCGCCCCATGCGGCGCGATTCTCCTGCCGCCAGGATGATTCCCGCAACGCTCACTTCAACAGGGCGCGCATGTGTTCGTCCACGAAGATCGACTTCGATAGCGAGCGCCAGTTCCCTTCCGGATCACGCCTCATCGCAATCATCTCCGCACCCACTGAGATGGCGATCTCCTCCGGAGAAACCGCGCCGATTTCCAGCCCCATGGGCGCATACACCCGATCGAACGAAGAGCGCGGAATGCCTTCCTTCTCCAGTTCTTTCACCACCGAAATCGTTTTGCGCTTGCTGCCGATCATCGAGATATACCTGGCCGTTGTGGTGAGCGCCCAGCGTAGCACCCGCATATCGTCCCGATGCCCGCGCGTCACAATCACAATGTAGGTCGACTCATTTACGGAGAGCTTCGGAAAAACTTCTTCATACTCCTCGGCGTAAACCTCCGCCGCTTCCGGGAACCGTTCGGCGTTGGCATACGCTTCCCGGTTGTCGACTACCGACACCCGGAAACCCGCCAGATCCAGCACCTTCGCCAGGCTCTTCGAGATATGGCCACCGCCGAAAACGAGCACCGACGGGTGAGGATTGATGCACTCCACAAACACCTGCAGTTGCCCTCCACAAATCAGCCCGTTGTCATACGCAGCATCCTGCCCCAGACTGAAATTCATGTTGCGCGGCTTGCCCGTTTCAATTACTTCGCGCGCCGCGTTCCAGACTTCCGCCTCGACACAGCCCCCGCCGATGGTCCCTACCAGCGACCCGTCTTCCCGCACCAGCAGTTTGGCTGTCTGAAAGCTGGGAATTGAGCCTTTCACCTCGACAATCGTCGCCAGGGCGCATTTCTGACCCAATCCCCGCAGCCGCACGAGTTCGTCAAATACATCCATTTGATGCTCTTGATTATAACGGGCTTCCGTACCAGCCGGGCTGGCTACGCCTTCGGCACGGGAGGCAGTTTCCGATGCCCGAACCGAAAGCGCCTGCCCAGGATGAACTTCACGATCAGGTGGTCGGTCGCTCCGGTCACTCCCACCCCAACCCCGGCGTTGAACTCCCAGTCCGGGCTCAGGTTCAGGTCGATGGCCGGAATGAATTGCTGTTGCTGATCATGGAACGCACTGAAACCCGTCACCGGACCCACCGATCCGTAATACTCGAATCCCATGCTGACCTTGCTCGTTACGTCGTACCCTAACTTAAAATTCGGCGAAAAGGTAACTCCCGCCGACACACCGGGTCCATGGAAAGACCGATCCACAGTTGGATTAAAGGACAGATAGTACTTGCCGATCTGTTTATCGATGATGGGCCGCAGTTCGAGCGACCATGTATCTTCCGAATACTTTGCCCGCTGATACCCGAACTCTGCCGAGAGGCTAAGACCCACGGGCAAATGCCACGATTCCGGAGCACGGACACGGGGCCGGATATGATCGCCCACCCAGCCGTAGCCACCCTGAACCGGGTTGTAACTGGTGAAAATATAGAATCCCGTCTCGAACCAGTCGTTGATACCTCGCGTAATCTCGATGGTTTCGTGAAGGGCATGGTTCGTGGGGACTACGCCATTGACCACACTCTTCGAGCCGTCAATGATGAAGTTGCTGTGCAATTCGACCATCGTCCTGCCCGGAGCCATCGTTTCCGAACCGTAAACCTGGATTTCATAGTTTTCCTGCGCCAGACCTGCGCCGATGAAGAAGGAGGCCAGTACAGCAATGCGTAAAGAGGTCATCAGGGTAACAACGATGATATTAGACAGGTAGTTACCGCACGTGACCGGAATCTTTGCATTCATCGCGCGCGGCAGAACGGAGATTAGTGGCTACTGGCCTTCCCATCAAACCAACAGCTTCTTCACTACGTTCCCCTCCACATCGGTCAACCGGAAATCCCGCCCCATGTAGTTATAGGTGAGCCGTGTATGCTCCAGGCCCAAACAATGCAGCAGCGTGGCCTGCAGATCATGGATATGGATCGGGTCTTCCTCAATATGGAAGCAAAGGTCATCTGTCTTGCCAACCGTCTGCCCCGGCTTAATCCCGCCGCCCGCCATGAACATACTGAATGCCACCGGATGATGGTCGCGACCCGCGTTATCCGCCTCCGAAGGATTGCGGATTTCGCACATTGGCGTGCGCCCGAACTCCCCGCCCCAGACCACGAGCGTGTCGTCCAGCATCCCGCGCTGCTTCAGATCTTTAATCAGCGCAGCCACCGGCTGGTCCGTGATATCGCAATTCTTCTTCAGCTTCTTATCAATCTGCGTATGATCGTCCCAGCTCGCGTGCATCAGCATCACGCACCGAACGCCACGCTCCACCAGCCGCCGCGCCAGCAAACAATTCGTCGCGTACGGTTTCGTCGGCTCCTGGTTCACGCCATACATCTCCAGCGTAGCCGGCGACTCTTTCGAGAAATCCAGCAGTTCCGGCGCCGACATCTGCATCCGGAACGCCAGCTCATACGAATTGATCCGTGACGCAATCTCCCGGTCGCCCGTCTTCTCCAAATGCTCCTGGTTCAGATCCCGCAGCGCATCCAGCGAAGCCCGCTGCACACTCTGGCTCACGCCCGGCGGATTGGAAAGGTACAGAATCGGATCCCCACTGCCCCGAAACATAGTCCCTGAGTAAGTGGAGGGCAGGAAACCA
>JAUZEU010000537.1 GCA_030838885.1 Bryobacterales bacterium
TGCGGCATTGAACGCGTTTTTGGCAGAGTACTGGGCTTCCGTTGAAAACCGATTTGGCTGTTATCGTTCGGGAACTCGTGCCTTGATCCGTAAGACTTGCGATAGCCTCGGGCAACTGCACTGCCATCATGCCGGTGTCGGCGTCATAGACGAATTCCTTCACGCCGGGTGTAACATCCTTCAGGAAAATCAAGCGCCTGCTGTTGGCTTTTAGGAGCGCGGCTTGCGAAGCATCGAAATGTTCGGAAGTCTCAAACTCTCCCTTCTCCCTTCTGCCGCCGCCAAGGATGAGCTTGCGTACCAAAGCAGAAATGCTGTCGGGGCCTGTGGTGACAAACCGCCTTCTGTCGGCGGCGCGAATCTCCAACAGAGACATGGATCTGCCCGTCAATTCCACATTGAGCGGCAAACGGGCCAGCGAAAAGGAGGAATGTCGCCAAACAGACGATGGAGCGATTATTTCGAACCGAACAGCGCATTCCATTGTCCGTTACTCTCATTTTGCCGCTCCGAGTTTCAAAATCGAGATCATCAGTATCTCCAAAAATCTAGCAAACCCATACGAACGTGGAGGATTTCCGTTCTGCCTGGGACTGAGCGCAGGGCAAGACGACGGTTCCGCCATTGTAATTTTAATAACAGAATCGAAGTATTTCCGACTGAAAGTGGAGAGTCACAGGCGCGGAGCGTATTCCGCAAACGTTCCATCCGCGATCCGTAGCAATCTGGTTGGCGGGAGGCAATCACGGGTAGGCCAGCACGGACGATCGGAAGAGCAGATTGCGGCAAGAATCGCTGCAGCACCACGAAAAATTGGCTGATAGCCCGTAGCGGTCCCTCGCGGTTCACTCCGGTCCCCAGCGGTCTCACTCCTCGTAAGGTCCAAAATAAGGTCCAAAAACAAAAAAGGCGATCAGCCCTCCCGGGTGATCGCCCTAACTCCTTTGAAGTGTGGTGCGGATGAGAGGACTTGAACCTCCACTGAGTTGCCCCAACTAGAACCTGAATCTAGCGCGTCTGCCAATTCCGCCACATCCGCATGTGAGGAAGTAAACTTCTATTCTCTCTGCTTACGCGCCGTGTGTCAACATAAGGAGCAATGGTTAAAAACGTTCTGGGTGGAGTGCTCCAAACTTGCTGTACGGATCCCTTGACCGGTTTCTACCGCGACGGCAAATGCAATACTGGTCCTGACGATTTCGGTAAACACACAGTCTGCGTTATGGTGAACGACGAGTTCCTGCAGCACCAGAAATCCATCGGCAACGATCTGATCACTCCGCGCCCGGAATTCGGCTTTCCAGGCCTGAAAGCCGGCGACGGATGGTGCGTCTGCGTGGAGCCCTGGAAAAAATCTTATGACGCTGGAGTTCGTGCTCCGGTCCGCCTCGAAGCCACGCACGAAAATGCCCTGGAAGTCGTGTCTCTTGAAATGCTGATCAAGAGCGCCCGCGTGAACTAACCAATATAGATGTTTCCCCCACCTGCCGGGCAGTTTCCTTACACCCGCGGCATCCACGAAACCATGTACCGCGGGCGGCTCTGGACCATGCGCCAGTTCTCTGGCTTTTCCACGCCCGAGGAAACGAATGCCCGGTACCGACGCCTGCTCGAAGCGGGGCAAACCGGGCTATCCGTCGCGTTCGACCTGCCGACCCTCATGGGTTACGACGCGGATCATCCCCTGTCGTTCGGGGAGGTCGGTAAATGCGGCGCACCCATCTCCTCTCTTGAGGACATTGAGGCGCTCTTCCACGCGATCCCGCTCGACAGGATCACCGTTTCAATGACCATCAACTCGCCAGCTGCGGTCATCTGGGCCATGTACCTGGTCGCTGCGGAAAAACAGGGTGCTGATGTGAGCCTTCTGTCCGGAACCCTTCAGAACGACATCCTGAAGGAATACATTGCGCAGAAAGAATACATTTTTCCGCCCCGACCGTCCATGCGTCTGGTCACCGACACGATCGAATTCGCCACTCGGCATACACCCCGTTTCAATCCTTTGTCCGTGAGCGGTTATCACATTCGCGAGGCCGGTTCAACGGCGGTACAGGAATTGGCGTTCACTATTCGCGATGGTCTGGAATATGTCGATTGGGCGCTTGAACGCGGACTCGGCATCGACGAGTTTGCGCCGCGCCTGAGCTTCTTTTTCAACGCTCATAGCGACTTCTTCGAGGAGATCGCCAAATACCGCGCCGCCCGCCAACTCTGGGCCACCCTGATGCGCGACCGCTACGGTGCCACGGACGAGCGGAGCATGAGATTGCGATTCCATGCCCAGACTGCAGGGTCATCGCTCACCTGGCAGCAGCCGTATAACAATGTTGTCCGAACCACTCTCCAGGCTATGGCTGCCGTGCTCGGCGGTGCGCAGTCGCTCCATACCAACTCTCTCGACGAAGCCTTTGCCTTACCCACGGAACAGGCGGCAACACTCGCGCTGCGAACCCAGCAGGTGATTGCGTACGAGAGCGGCATTACCGCCACACCGGATCCGTTTGGCGGGAGCTACTTTGTCGAGAACCTCACCTCTGAACTGGATGCCGGGGCGCGTGAATACATCGCAAAAATCGATAGCATGGGCGGCATGATTCCGGCAATCGAACAGGGTTATCCGCAAGCCGAGATCGCAAAGGCAAGCTACGCGGACCAGCTTAAAACCGAGTCGGGAGAAAAAGTGGTGGTAGGGGTTAATAAATTCGTCAGCCAGGACACCGGCTCTCCGCTCGAAATCCTTCAAATGGATCGGCAGGCGGAGAGCCGGCAGTGCGAAAAATTGCGGGTATTACGCGCATCCAGAAGTAATGAAGCGGTAGCCCGCACTCTCGGCGCTCTGGTCCGCGCGGCGGAAGGCGCGGAGAACCTGATGCCCCTCCTGCTCGATGCCGTGCGCGCTTACGCTACTCTCGGAGAGATATGCGCGGCCTTGAAGGAAGTATTCGGAACATGGAGGGAGACTCCGGCCGTATGACCGTGCCTATCCGAGTTCTGGTCGCCAAACCCGGCCTGGACGGTCACGACCGCGGCGCCAAGGTGATCGCACGCGCCCTTCGCGATGCCGGCATGGAAGTCATTTATACTGGTTTACGTCAGACTCCGGAAATGATTGTGAACGCGGCTCTGCAGGAAGATGTGCAGGTCATCGGTCTTTCGATCCTCTCCGGTGCGCATAATGCCATCATCCCTCGCGTGATGGACCTATTGCGTGAAAAAGAAATGACCGACGTCAAGGTTGTCGTTGGCGGCATTATCCCGGACGAAGACGCTCGGGCGCTGGAGCAGCAAGGCGTCACCAGGGTATTTCAGCCGGGTGCATCGCTCGACTCAATCGTTGCGTGCGTGCGCGAGGCGGCAGGCAGGCAGTAAGGTGCATCACTAAAATAATGGCAACAGGAATGTGGCCGCAAACGCGTCCAAGAGGCGCGAGCGCCGCGAAGGTGGAAATGGAAAAGCACCTCAAAATCGCAGTCTTTATTGACTTTGACAACATAGAGATCGGCGTGAAATCCACGCTGCAGCGCGAATTTGACGTTTCCGTGGTGCTGGAAGCGTTGAAAGAGCGCGGCGAGATTATCACCAAAATCGCCTACGCCAACTGGGGCAAGCTGGAGAATTCGACTCGCCAGCTCTCGGAGTACGCGGTGCAGATGGTGCAGCGCGACCCCTCGCCCCGCGGCGACAAGAACGGGGCGGACATCAACCTGGCGCTCGATGCGCTCGAACTCGCCTTCACTCACGACCACATCAATGCCTTCTGCATCGTGAGCGGCGACAGCGATTTCATCGCGCTGGTCAATAAGCTGAAGCAGTACGATAAGACGATTTTCGTCGTCGGCGGCAAGGCATTTACCAGCACGATTCTGCAGAAGAATTGCCACGAGTTCATCAGCTACGAGTCCATGCTGGACGACTCACGGCCTTCGCGGCCGAGGCACGAGCGGCAGCATCAGCCTCAGCAGCACCAGCCGGTGGTGCAGATCGCACCGCCCGCACTCGCAGTTGAAGCGGGCGCGACCGCACTGCCCGTTCCGCCGGCTTCGAGCCCGGCAGGTCCTGTTCAAATGGCTCAGGGCAGCAATGCGCGCCCCCCGCGCGAGCAGGGCCAGCAACAGCGCCGCCCGGTGCTTGACCTGAACCAGGCGATGCCGCTTGTGGAGCGCGCCCTTCAGGTGCTGGAGCGGCGTGAGGTTCGTCCGCAACTGGGCCTGCTGAAATCCACCATGCTGCAGCTGGATTCCACCTTCAGCGAGCGGGCCTATGGGGCCGGGTCGTTTACGGACTTTATCGAGCGGCTTCGGAAGGCGGATCTCATCCTGGTCACTGGCGGCGAGGGCCGCTACATGATCCAGCGCAAGCGCACCGGCGCTCCGGAGAAGACGGTCAAGCAGGAAGAATCGCTGCCGTACCTGCGGGACGTTCTGGAGAACCATCGCCTGGAACTGGAGGAGGGCGTCACGGCCGACGAACTGGTTGGCTGGGTCAAGGAAGAATCGCCCAACTTCGACTGGAAGAATTATGGTTTTCAGGAGTTCCCCGAGTTCCTGAACTACGCTCAGGACAAGACGGTTGTCCGGGTGGAGCCGGACGAGACGCAGGGTCTGATGGTGTACCTGGGCGCCGAATTTCATCCGCCCGCCATTCCGGAACCGGAGCCGCCGCCCATCCCCGAAGAGGTTGACGAGGATGTGGAGGAACCGCAACCGGTGGTTCCAGGGCAGCCGACAGCCGGCTCGCCGCGTGTCAAGAAGGGCACCCGTAAAGCTGCGGCCCCGGGTCATGAGGCGAACGGCAACGTCGTCGGTCCGGTGAAACGGGCTCGTAAGGCGGCCGCGCCACGGAAGCGTAAAGCGCCGTCGGCGACCTAAAGGTCAGTCCCTAAAGTTGTTTGGCGAAAGCGCCGATAAATAACTCGTGGGAATGACCGCCACAACTCAGGAACTTTGCGATCCGAGACGATGCTCCGGAAGTGAGGCGATTCGGATCGCAAAAATTCGTTCCAGAGGCGATGCTTCTTACGAATCACAGATCACCGATTTTCTGAACACGCAATGGGCGGCCGGAACGATCGATGTCCCGGCGGTGGAGCGCGCGATTGAAATCCTTGGAGCGATTGCTCCTCCCGCACGGCTCCTGAGCGTGCTGCGTGTGGCCATGTCACACCATGACGCCTGCGTCCGTTCCAAGTCCGCGCTGGCCCTGGCGACTCGTATCGATAGCATCCCGGTGCTGGAAAAGCTGGTTACAGATGCCAACGCGCGAGTGCGCGCGAACACCATCCAGGCTCTGTGGGGCCGCAGGATTCCGGGCGTGGCGGAGCTGTTTCAGAACGCTCTGACGGATGGGAACCACCGGGTTGCCATCAACGCGGCCTATGCTCTTTATCTGCTGGATCCCGTACAGCACATGTCGGACGTGGAGACCTTTGTGAATGACCCGCGGACGAAGTTCCGTATGGCAGCGGCGTGGCTGGTCAGGAAGATCGGGAATCCGCGACATCT
>JAUZEU010000538.1 GCA_030838885.1 Bryobacterales bacterium
CGGCTCCGAGCGGTGTTCCGGAACCAGGAACGCTGGGTATGATTTTCACCGGGCTCGGGATGCTCGGCACTTCCTTGTTCCGGCGTAACAGACGCGGTTAACTCACACCGTTGAGAAGGGGACAGAAGACTCTTCTGTTCCCCTTCTCAGTTGCACTTCCGGCCCACCCGCGCACTATCGCCACAGGTCAGTCGAAAAAGGATATACAGGAAGTCCGGCTTGAACGGATTCGGCACGCAGAGCAACGTTGTTCAGTTCACCTATGAAGTCAAAGGAACGTCCAGCATCACCTGGTCGACATAGCACCATACCCAGTCCTCTCCCGGCTCAAACGACCGGACGACGGGATGCTGGCTGTGATGAAAGTGCTTTCTGGCATGCTTGTTGGGTGACGAGTCGCAGCATCCCACGTGTCCGCAGGTCAAACACAGGCGCAGGTGGACCCATGATGATCCGGTCTTCAGGCAATCTTCGCACCCGCGTGTCGTGTGCGGTCTGACATCGTGAACCTCGCTCAAATGCGTACATTCGGCCATAGCTCCTCCTCTCAGTCAATATCGAGCACGATCTTGCCGAGTACGTGACCTTCGGCCAGGCGCCTATGGGCCCGTGAAGTGTCGCCCAACGGAAAGGTGGCCGCGATCGGCACTTTTAATCTCACCGCCTCGATTGCGAGCGCGAGATTATTGAACTCGCGAACTCCGGGTACGGCATCGTACGGAATCATGCGGATGTCCTGGCGCTTCTTCGGCGTGGGCTCGACGCCGTTGGGCCAGGCGACCACGCCACCCGATTTGACGCTGTCAACGACACGATCCGTGACTTCTCCGCCCGCCGCCACGAGCACGGCATCCACCGGTGAGAACTTCCGAAGGGCCCCCGAAAGATCTCCATGCCGGCCGTCGACGGCATCGTCGGCCCCGAGGCGGCCCACAAGAGCGATGCCGTCCTCGCCGGCCGCCACCGCCAGCACTCGGGCCCCTCGCAATTTCGCGAACTGGACGGCCAGTGTTCCAACGCCTCCGGAAGCGCCCACGAGCACGACGCTCTCGCCTCTCTTCACCTGTAGAGCATCATCGATCCCCTGAAGCGCCGTAAGACCGGTTGTCGGGATCGCACCGGCCTCTCGCATGGTGAGTCCCTTGGGGACTGGTGCTACATTCTCTGCTGCCACGGCCACATACTCGGCGTAAAATCCACCCTTGGGGTTCGCAAAGCTGTAAGCGTACACAGCCTCGTCGAGCTTGAACCGGCGGACGTGCGATCCCATAGCTACGACCTTGCCGGAACCGTCGGTGCCCAAAATTAGCGGGAAGGTGGGGTGCTCACCCGGGTACCATCCGTCGCGCATTTCCGCGTCCCATTTACCGACACCAGCGGTGTCAAGGGCGATTAGCACCTCTCCCTTGTCGATAACGGGTACCGGCACTTTGTGGAGGGTCAGTACTTCCGGTCCGCCGAAACGGTCAATAGCAGCCGCGTGCATAATTTCCGGAATTTCGATCTCCCGGGAATGCTTCTCGCCAGAGTGTTTCTTTGTCTCGACGCTCATCGCTCCTGCCTCTCTCCTGCCGCTTGCCGACACACCCGGCACGTTCGTCTCCAGGCAGCCGCCTGTACGTGTAGCTAGGTCATCCTGCCTTCCTCGCGTTTTTTCCGTCCAGCATTCGACAGGCGCTGTCTATTGCTTGAATCAAAGGGTGGAGGCTCTGCCACCTTCAGTTTCATTGGCCGTTGAGCCGCGGCCATCTTCCTGAGCGATCTCGCGTCGTCGGTGAGTCAGCGCCTTTGGTTCATCCCTCGCGATGATCAGGTTCGGCTTCGCGATCCAGTCGATCTATCTCGAAAGCTGCAGGATGTTTATTCGGGGCGGCGTATACCGGGTTTGTACAGGAGGCGCTGGCCCATTAGCCGCCAGGTTCTCCGTTTCCGCATGTGTCGCAAATAGGCAATCTGGGCCTGAGTAAGTTGCGGGGGGTGCTTGCCAAAGAGCGGCGAGGACGGGCTGGTGTACAGGGAGAAACTCGGATCGCTGGCATCGCCGGCTCCCGGAATGAACTCTTCCGGAGCGCACGTTACGACGGTGGTCGCAGATGCGGCTTTGCATCGTCCCAGATCCCCTGGAAGTCGCCGGAGATCATCGACAGGTAGTTCGGGAGGCTGGGATGAGTGACGCCGTGGTAGTTGGTGGCCATGGCGTACCGGTGCGCCAGATGATTGATTAAGGGCGCATCGGTGGTGTTGCCGATGATCTGACTGATGGCGTGATTCTCCATCCTGATGAAAAAAATGTGGTCGGGCTGGCTGCTCTCGGCTGCCAGCACGGGCGATACCACAGCCGCGGTAAAGATATAAAAGCGGTAATTAATAATGAGGGGATCGGTAGTTTCACGTTATTGGCTGTATGCCCCCAGAAGTATCAGTTACTTATTACAACTACTTATTACAGCCCGATTAGAAAAAAACGGCTCTCCGGTGTGAAAGTGCTTATCGCCACAATTGCCCGCGATCTTTACGAATCGCACTGAGCATATTCATCGTTCCGCAATCCGGTAGTAATTTTCGAACGCTAAGCTCGCAGGAGTTTCTCGTTTTTATAACTCAATTCAAGAGAGACGGAGGCCATGTGAGCAAATCCGGACGTCGCAATTTTTTGAAAACGATGGGCTTGGCGGCTACTCTGCCTGGATCCATCAGCCGGGCGCTGGCGCTGCCCGCGAACGACCACACGCGCACCATCAGGGATGTGGAACATATCATCATCCTGACGCAGGAGAATCGCTCCTTCGATCATTATTTCGGCACGCTGAGAGGCGTGAGGGGATTCGGCGATCCCCGGGCGGTGAACCTGCCATCGGGCAAGAGCGTTTGGAGCCAGCCCAACGGGGCCGGCGAGTTACTGCCGTTTCGTCCCGACGTGAACGACATG
Organism: Bryobacterales bacterium; assembly: GCA_030838885.1. Classification (GTDB taxonomy): domain Bacteria; phylum Acidobacteriota; class Terriglobia; order Bryobacterales; family Bryobacteraceae; genus BOG-234. The sequence continues at coordinate 2,930 of JAUZEU010000538.1, forward strand.
GGAATGACATTTCTGCCCGACCCGCCGCATGGCTGGAATGACACGCATGCTGCGTGGAACGGAGGCAGACACGATCAGTGGGTGGCGAACAAGGGCGTGGCAACCATGACTTACCACACGCGCCGCGACCTTCCATACCACTATGCACTGGCAGATGCGTTCACGGTATGCGATGCCAACCATTGCTCCGTAATGGGGCCGACGGATCCGAACCGGTATCACATCTGGACAGGCTGGCTGGGCAATAACGGGGCGGGCGGCGGCCCGGTGATCACGAATGCCGAGGCGGGTTATGACTGGTCGAGCTTTCCCGAGCGACTGGAGCAGGCGGGCATTTCGTGGAAGATTTATCAGGATATCGGGGCGGGGCTCACGGCGGCCGGGTACTGGGGCTGGACGGGAGATCCGTATATCGGGAATTACGGCGACAATTCGCTGCTGTATCTGCATCAATATCAGAACGCGCTGCCAGGGACGCCGCTGGCGGAGAAGGCGAAGACGGGAACCAATATCCTTGCGGAGAACAGGGATCCGGTGCGGCTTCTGAATATTTTTCGTGCGGACGTCGCTTCGGGTAATTTACCGCAGGTGTCTTACATCGTGGCGCCGGAAGCGTATACCGAACACCCGAACTGGGCGCCTGACTTCGGGGCCTGGTATGTGTCGCAGCTTATCGATATTCTGGCGTCCAATCCTGATTTGTGGAGCAAGACGGCGTTGTTTCTTCACTACGACGAGGAGGGCGGTTTCTTCGATCATCAGGTGCCGCCGACGCCGCCGCAGGGGACCGCGAATGGATTGTCCACGGTGCCGACGACCAACGAGATTTATCCCGGCGATGCGTCTCATCCGAGTGCGCCTTACGGGCTGGGGATGCGCGTGCCAATGATCGTGATTTCGCCGTGGAGCAAGGGCGGTTACGTGAATTCGCAGGTGTTCGACCACACTTCGCTGATTCGGTTTATCGAAGCGCGCTTCGGTGGCGGGCTGCTGACGGAAACCAATATCACCCCGTGGCGGCGTGCAGTGGCGGGCGATCTTACCAGTGCTTTCGATTTTGCGAATCCCAACAGGACGAAAAAGGTGGTACTGCCGGGTACGGATGCTTATAAGCCGAAGGACTTCCTGGTGCATCCGAATGTTGATGTGGTGCCTCCGGTGAATCAGGCGATGCCGAGGCAGGAGCCTGGGGTGCGTCCGGCGCGTGCGCTGCCTTATGCGTTGTCCGCACATGGACTGCTGCAGGCTTCGGGTGGATCTTTTAAAATTGATTTTCAAAATACGGGGAGCGCGACTGCGGTATTCCAGGTGCGGTCGGGCAGCAGCGCTCATGGGCCGCGCACCTATACAGTGGAGCCGGGGAAGGCGTTATCCGATAGCTGGTTCCTTGGTTCGATTGGACTGGCGGATTGCGATTTGTCGGTTTATGGGCCGAATGGCTTTCTGCGGGCCTTTCAGGGGAGTGTGTCGGGCCTTCGGAGTTCGCAGCTCGATGTGACGCTGGTTTATGACGCGCCGGGAAACGGGATTCGTTTGGTGATTGGCAATCTCTCGTCGCGAACTGCCGAAGTTCGTGTTCTGGATCGCTACAGCGGGGAGAGTTTGGAGATCGATATTCAGGCTCGCCAGACGGTTTCGAAGCATTTGTCGGTTGCTGATCTAGCCGGCTGGTACGATCTGGTGATTTCGGTAGGTTCGGATCCGGGGATTGTTTATCACTTTGCGGGGCATGTCGAGAATGGGAAGGATAGTATCAGCGATCCGGCGCTGGGGCAAGAATCGAGAATGGGGCAAGAGTAGAGCGAGGTGGATATCCGCCGGGCCCTGGGGTCCGGCGGAGTGTAATTTCAATTTTGCGGCGGCCAAGCTTGTCAGAGAGCGCCGAAGCCCTCCGAAATGGTTGGATGCGTGAAGATTCCGTCGCGCAGCGTTGTATACGGCAAACTGCCGAGAATCGCCGTTTGCACAGCAGCGAGCAGTTCGCTCGCTTCAACCCCAAACCCCGTAAAGCCGCGAATGCGATCGGAATCCGCTGCGATCCACATCTTCATAAATCCGCGCGTTTCTGACACGGTCCTTGTCCTGAGCACGTTGGCAATTGGCATCTTCGGGAGGCGGTATTCAACTCCGCGTCCTCTTGCTTCGGATTCGTTCAGTCCGACTCGTACAACTTCGAGATCAGTGAACATGCAGAAGGGAATCAACCGATCGCGGGTTGTCCGGTTACCCCCGCGAAGGTTATCGCGAATAATCAGGAAGTCATCGAACGCAGGGTGCATAACCTGTGGTGGGGTAGTCAACCTCATCGCGAGCTGAATCAATGAGTTTGGGGCTCTGGGTAAGAATACGTTACAGCTGGCTCGCTCAGACTTCGGACCCGGAGAACGCAACCGTCGTAACGGTCATGTAACGTCCCGCCAACCAGCTCTGAAAACATTGATTCTACGGCGTGACCAGAATTTGAACCACGGAACAGGACATGGAAGACTGCGAGTGGATCGCGGAATTGCTGGAGCACGGTCTGCTGAAGGGGAGTTTTGTTGGCGGCGCGATTGCCAATCACAGCATTGGAGAAGGCGATCTCGGGAAAAAAGCCCGCCCCCGGGCGTGTGCATAATTCCGACCGTGGCGTCCCGCCATGTCCCGAAACTGCGCTCTGATCGCCCCGGCGCCTGGGGTGAATAGGCCGCAATCATTTGTATCCCCAGCTCTTTCATGGCCCGCCCCACCTGCGTAAGGCGATGTTTATCCACCTTTTCCCCCTCTTTCATTGTCACGAAGAAGTGGCTGCCCCGATCGCTGTATAAG
>JAUZEU010000593.1 GCA_030838885.1 Bryobacterales bacterium
CGATCTGCACCCGGGAACTGCTGTGAGACGTGTCCTTGCCAAGAATCACCACTCGCGTTCCAAGATAGATCGCTTCCGAAACGTTGTGTGTGACGAAAAGGATGGTGGTCTTCGTCTCCCGCCACAAGTCACGGACGAGCCGTTGCATCTCCGCCCGGGTCCCCGGGTCGAGTGCGCTGAAGGCTTCGTCCATTAACAGGATCTTCGGGCGCATGATGAGCGCCTGAGCAATTGCCACGCGCTGCTGCATGCCTCCCGAGAGTTGATCCGGGTATTTATGGGCGTCCGATGCCTGCAGCCCCATTTGCCTGAGATAGTTGAACGCCATCTCTCGCAATTCTCTTTGGCGGGTTTGAAACCCCGGCCTCAGACGGCCCCACAGACCGAACTCCTCCACCTCGGGTCCGAAAGTGATGTTGTCCAGGACAGTTTTGTCCGGAAACAAAGAATACTTCTGAGGCACGTAACCCCGGTGCCTGTCGGGCCGGGGTAGCTCGCGGCCGTCAATGAGGACGCGCCCGGAGGTAGGGCGCTCCGCTCCCAGAATCAGGCGCAGCATGGTGGATTTTCCGCAGCCGGTTTCTCCGCAGACCGCCACGAACTCTCCCCGATAAATGGTGAGTTCCAGCTGTTCGAGAACCTGCCTGGGTGCGTGACCGTGCACCTCATAGCGGACACCGATCTCTTCCAGTCGAATCAGTTCTTCCATTGAGGCCACTCTATCAGCTACGCTTCTCTGAACCATGGATGAAATTTTCGATTGGCCAGGCGCATCGTGAAGTCGACAAGGAACAGCAGCAAGGCGACCCACAACACATAAGGGATGATCACATTCATTCCCATGTGACGGCGCAGCAGCGCGATACGGAATGCCAATCCGTCCTGCGAGGCGATCATCTCACCCGCGAACAGGAACAGCATCACTGATTTGAGGTTCAGCCGGATGCTGTTCAGTACTCTTGGCAGGATCTGTTTGAGCACGATTCGGTAGGTGATCCCGAAATCCTGAGCCCCGAGAGTGAAGCCTTTCACCACCTGCTCAGGTGGAACACTCTTTGTGAGATTAAAGGTATCGAGAATGATGGTCGGCGTCACTCCGATCACGATCAGCATGATCTTCGCGAGTTCGTCGATACCGAACGCGATGAACAGAATCGGCAGTACGGAAAGCGCAATGATCTTGTCGAAAAAAAGGATAAACCGGAGGAAAAACTGGCCGAAGACCGGGAACATCCCCATGTGCAGACCCAGCATCACCGCGGGAATCAGCAGGAGCATGCTCCACACAAAGCGTTTCGCGCTCGCCACCGTATCTGTCCAGAGCATGCTCGTAAAGAATCGGCGGGGCAGGGAAGCGTTCTCCAGGCCTTCCGGTGCAGCGTCTTCAGTATCCGGCTTCAGGAATGCGTCAGTCACTCCCTGGCTTAGTTGAGCCAGGCTGGGCACGACTTTATCTTCGGGATTTTCCGCGTGCCTGCTCTTCGATGCCTGGAAATAGAACGCTATTCCGGCCGCGAAAAGAAACCAGGACAGTGCGAAAGCTGCAATCCGGTTCGGCCTGGCATCAATTCGGAACAGCATCAGAGCTTCCCCTGCTGCGCGAGCGTCATCCAGGTAGTATCGAAGCGCAGACGGATCCGGTCCGCCTTGCCCTGCACGCTGCCATCCGGATACTTAATCGCAACGTCGTCCACCGATTTTGTGCCGGCGCCGAGCAAGCCGTGCGCAAAACAGAACTGGCGGACAAGATTCATCTTCTGTTTGAATTCCGGCGCTGTCGTGAATGTCACGGCCGCCTGCGGCGTGTAGAAGAGGTTGGTGGTGCTGAGCTGCTCCTTATAAGACGCGAGAGAATCCTGCGAGCCGGCGGCGATCTCGGTCAGGACCTTGTCCGACGCCGGGCCCTTTCCGGCCATCAGTTGCGTAGTCTCATACCAGGCGCCCGCGAGCGCTTTTGCGAAGCGCTGTCCGGAACCATCCGGACGGTTGAGAATGTCTGTCCGGACTACCATCAAATCGATTATTTCGCCTGGAATCTGGGAGGAATTAAACAGCATTTTCACTCCTTTGGCTTTCGCCACCTGAGAGACCATCGGTTTCCAGGTAACCACGGCATCCTGCGAGGTATCGCCGATGAATGCCGTCGCAATATCCGAGTCTGAGGTGTTGATGAGCTTCACTCGTTTGATCTGGCTTTCGAGACCATTCACCGTCATCGCGCGCTCATAGAGATACTCGGAAACGGTCTTCTGCACCAGCAGAACTTTCTTACCAGGAAGTTGCTGCAGCGTGACGTTGTTGCGCGCCAGCAAGGCGTCGTTTCCGTTCGAGTAATCGCCGGTAATGATCGCTGTCGTATCGATTCCGGAGGCGGCAGGCATATCCAGAGCCTCCATATTCGTCATTGCGCAGGCGTCAACATTCTTCGCGACGAAAGCGTCGAGTGACGGAGCGTAGTCGAAACGCTGCACGCGTATGTTGACGTTGTATTTATCGGCCCATTTCTTAAGGATCCCCGACTTACCCATGTAATACCAGGGGTTCCATCCGACATATACTGACCAGCCCACCACGAAGGAAGGCTTATCCGCTGCCGGAATGTGGGCAGCTGTGAAAAGAGAAAGAAGGATGAGTGAAAGGGTTCGCTTGATCAAAGCAGTGTCCGTTTGCCACGCAGGCGGTTCCCGCAAACAAGGGGGAATTCGGGCTCACAGGGCCTCGATCAAACCAGCACCATTGCTGGAAAACTCGATTGTAGCGCGAGCAATCGACGTATCACTGAATGGCTGGTATCGATTTTTTCGATTGCACGAATCGATGAATGTCTGCCATGATACGCGTATGCTGTTGTATCAGCGGACGAGAGCCGAGCGGAAGATCGCGATCCACGTGCTGCTGCGTCTGACTGCCATGGATGTCTGCTGCGGCCCTCCCCGGCAATAGCTTCTTTCTCCCTCTTCCATTTACAAATCTATCTGCCATAACGCCAGGCGTGTGGCTTATTTGCCGGTAATTCAAAGGAGCGAAGTACTTAATGAATCTTTGGGAAGACTCCATCCATGGTGGAGCGAGTTGGTCTCTCATTCTGCGACGTGGGAACATTCTGCGCCTGGAAGATGTGGAAGGCGGAGCGAACGCCGCGGCCCTCTTCTACAACTGGGATTGCCCGGTTGAGCGCTACAACATGCCGGATACGCTGAAGGCGCAGCACATTGCCCATCTGACGAAAGGTTTTGTTCTGTACTCAGATATGGGCCGCGTTCTCTGCTCTGTCACCGAAGATTCCTGTGGCTGGCATGACCCCCTGAGCGGTTATACCGATGCCGCGATGGTGGCGTCGAAGTATGGTCCTTCGACTTACCAGGACGCGCGCAACAACTGGCACCGCAACACGCGGGACAACTTTGTGGTCGAAGCGGCGAAGTACGGGTTAAGCGCACGTGATCTGGGGCCGAGCGTCAACTTCTTCAACAAAGTGGTGGTCGGGTCTGATGGCGGAATGCAGTTTGTGCCGGGGAATTCGAAGGCTGGCGACGTCGTGGAATTGCGGGCCGAGATGAACCTGCTGGTGATCCTCGACACGGGGCAGCACCCGCTCGATCCGAATCCGAAGTACGCGCCGAGGCCGGTGAAGTTCTCCATCAGAAAGGCGGCGGCTGTTCTGCCGGACGACCCGTGCCGCATCTCCAGAGCCGAAAATGAACGCGGTTTCATCAACACGGAAAGGTACTTCCTGTGAAGCAAAGCGAACTGAAGACGGACGACGCGTTTTATAACCAGACAGTGCTCGCGGGCGATTACTGGATCCATGAGATCAAAGCCGGGCAGACGTTCCGAATCGTGGATCTGGGCGGGAACCAGGCCGTGGACACGCTGTTCTACAGCGCGAAGGACACAGCAGAGCGGTACAGCGCGACGGATACCATCGTCGGGCAGCGCAATATCTATCTCACGACGGGAACGGCACTGCTCTCCAATCTGCGGAACCCGATGCTCACGATTGTGGCCGATACGTGCGGCCGGCATGACACGCTGGGCGGAGCTTGCGCGGCCGAGAGCAATCAGGTTCGGTATGCGATTGAGAAACGGCATATGCACGCCTGCCGCTCCAGCTTTTTGCTGGCGGTGGCGGACCCTAAGTGGAATATTGCGAAGCGGGACGTGACGGCCAATATCAACTTCTTCATGAATGTGCCGGT
>JAUZEU010000594.1 GCA_030838885.1 Bryobacterales bacterium
TTCGCCTCCCGCATGGATTTCGTCACCGCACCCTTGAGCCGTTTCGAGTACTCCTGCAGTGCGGCGGGATCCAGCGATTCGGAGCCGATGAGCTCCACTGGCCAGGTGCCCACAAGCAGTTGATAGAACAGATACTCCTCATTTCGATCGGGCGGGGCAGTTGCTTCGATATCGCCCCGGCGTGCGCGCAGCAGACGGCTCCACACATTGGTCTGCTTCCGCCACTCGTCAGGCATCTCAGACAGCACCGCCAGCCGTGCGCGTGTGTCCTCCCCGCGCTTGGTGTCGTGGGTTGAGGTAGTCAGCATCGAGTTTGGCCACCGCTTCGCCCGCTGCGCATTGGCCTTGTGGAAGTTTGACATTGTGATGCCGAACTGATCGGGATGTCCGCCCACCTCGTTCAGCGCCACGAACCGGTTGTAGCGGTAGAAGGCCGTATCCTCCAGGCCCTTCGCCATCACCGGACCGCTGTACTGCTGCAGCTTCATCGCGCAGCGCAGCACGGCTTGTCGGCTGAATCCGCTGCGCCCTTCCGCGATCAGCTCGCCGGACAGCAGCTTGCAAACGAAATCGAAAACACTGGGGTCCACGTCGGTTTCATACGAGCGCGCCTGTTTCATGGCCCAGTTGAGATCGCGTCGGTCCTCGCTGGTTGGAACACCATCCGAATCCAGGTATGTTCGGTAAACGGGGAAGCAGGCCACCACTTCGCGAATCGCGCGACGGAGCACGTTATGCGTAAAGTCCGCCGTCTTGGGCTGCTGGTGCGCAACGCGGGCCGCCTCACGGGCGAGCACGTTCAGCTCACTCGCCATCTCATTTCTCATGATCCGCAGCTTGCATTCCCGGACGACCTCGGCGAAGGTCTTTCGCTCACCGGTGAAGTCGGTGTACAGCCGTGTAAAGCCTTCCTCACCGGCAGGATCGATCAGCAGCCCCAGCACCAGGTTGGCGAACTCATAGCCGGTTGTCCCGTCCACGGGCCAGTCTTCCCGAAGGTTTTCATGGTACGCAAGGATCTTTTCCACCACCAGATAGAACGGCTTGTCTGTGAGTCCGCGCAGGCGCTGAAAGTATTCCTTCGGGTTGAGCAGCCCGTCCACATGGTCGATCCGCAGCCCGTCGAGTGTGCCGTTGGCCAGAAGTCGGGAAACGAGCTCGTGGGCATAATCGAAGACATCCGGCAACTCCATCCGCAGCCCAGCCAGGTCATTGATGTTAAAAAATCTGCGGTAGTTGATGTCGTCCGCCGCCACTCGAAAGTGGGCGGCGCGCCAGTGTTGCTCCTGGATGAGGCAATGCAGTTCCTTCCAGCTGCCTTCCGCGCCGGGCGTGCCGTTCAATCGTTGAAGCGCAGCGGCAACAGCCTCCCGCACATCTGCGCGCTCCTGCGCGGAACGGGCGAGTTCGGCCTTCAGTTGGCGGGCACGGCGCGCCACCTGAGGCCGCCATTCCGGCAGATTCGCGAACGCGTCGCCAAACCGCTCCAGTTCAGGATGCGCATCGCCCAGGATGCGGTTGTAATACAGGGGGCAGATCGGCAGCTTGTGCGTCTCGTAGGCCCACACGGCGAACGAGCCATCGTGTTGGTCGAACTTCAGCGAGAGCTTGCCACCGTACAGTTCCACGCCGTACTGATCGCCCAAAAACGGGACCAGCAGCTTATCGCGCAGATAGAACGGATCGGGCTGCCAGTCGATATCGAACCACCCCGCATGGGCCGAGTCCCGTCCCCATTCGAGAACGTCGAGCCAGAGCGGATTATCAGCTCCACCAACACCCATGTGATTTGGCACAAAATCCAGGATCTGGCCAAGCCCGCTGGCCTTCAGCGCTGCCACCATCCGATCGAAAGCGGCCTGATCGCCCAACTCCGGGTTCAGCGCGTGATGGTCCACGATGTCGTAACCATGAGAGCTGCCGGGTCGCGCCTTGAGCCACGAGGAGGCGTACACATGGCTGACGCCCAGCCGCGCCAGATACGAAGCAATCTGTCCGGCCTGATCGAAGCCGAAGTCTTTATGAAACTGGAACCGGTACGTCGCGCGCGGCGTCATGATCCACGCTCGTTCTCAAACATACGCGCCAGCCTCTCCATCCGCGAATGTGCGGCTAACTGCTCCAGAGTCAGGGATAGCCGGCGCCGCCAGTTTGGATGCTCGTCCGATGTTGTAGGCACATTCACGGGGTCTGTCTCTGCAGTGATGTCATCCAGCTGGATCATGGTGATCAGCGCATCCGTTCGCGCCAGATAGGCATGAACCGCGGCAGTTAATTCCTCTGTCTGAACGGGGCCGGTTGGCGGCAGCAGTTTCTGCTGCCGCAACGCCCTCACCAGTTCGCGCCGGTCGCGCTCGCGCGTCTCTCTGGCCTCCGCTGCGCCGTTCCTGCTCGGAAATAGCTTTAGCTGTTCCCTGATCGCGATGTCGGTTGCGTCCCACCAGCCTCGCACGGTCGGAAGGTCGTGACTCCCGGTCACAGCAAGCGCGAGGCGCGGATAACTTTCCGGCGGCAGAAACGCTCCGGTCTTCGCGTCCTGCTCGAAGAAGAGCACCCGGTAAGACAGGATGTTCGCCTCCGCCATGCGCTCGCGAAAGCCCTCGGGCACCGTGCCCAAATCCTCACCGACGACGAGGCAGCGGTTACGGTGGCTTTCCAGCGCGAGAATGCCCACCAGATCGTCAAGTGGGTACTGCACATATGCGCCTTGCGAGGGCGAGTTTCCCTTTGGCACCCAGTAGAGGTGCTGCAGGGCCATCACGTGATCGATCCGCAGCCCGCCCGCATGCCGCATGTTGGCGCGGACCAGTTCGATGAAGGCCTGGTAACCGCTCTCCCTCAATGCGCGCGGGTGGAACGGCGGCAACCCCCAATCTTGTCCGGCAGGGTTGTAGATGTCGGGCGGCGCTCCCACATGCGCCCCGGAAACCACGGCAGCCGGGTTGCTCCATGCGGCGGCTCCGCTCGGGTCGGCGCCTACCGCGAGATCGCGGTAGAGCCCGACTTCCATACCTCTGGTCGCCTCAGCCGCCGCCTCCAGTTGCTGGTCAGCGACCCACTGCATCCAGGCGTACAGGTTGACCGCCCCGGCATGTTCTTCGGCAAAGCGCGCAACCACAGTCGAGGACGGGTCCCGGTAGTCCGCCGGCCACGAGTGCCAGTCCGCCAGAGTTCCGCTAATGGCGGCGAAGTGCTGACGGATCGCTTCGAACAGGCAGCTCTGTTGGAACGACGGGCCGCGCTCTTCGCGGAATGCGCGGAAAGCCTGCCACCGTGTCGAGTCCGGTGAATTCTTACAGCACTCGAAGAGAAGCCTGAGCGCCTGAAGCTTGATGTTCGCAACGGCGGCGTAGTCGACCATGGACGCGGCGCGGCATATCTCAAGCCGGCTCTGAAACGCTTCTGAGGCCATGAGTAGCTGGGTCTCGGGAGAGTCGGCCAGTTCCGGCACCCCTTCTACATCAATGTTCAATACATTTAGCAGCAGGCGGTTTTCGGGCGAATACGGGCTGGCCTGTTCGGGGTTATCGAGAAACAAGGCGTGGAGAGGATTCAGGCCAACCACGTCCCCGCCGCGCTCCTGGACGAGTTCGCTCAGGCGACACAGGTCGCTGAAGTCACCCATCCCCCAGTTGGTGTCCGAACGCAGGAGATAGAGTTGCGCTGCAACTCCCCAAAGTTGCCGCCCTTCTTCCGCCGCGGGCGGAAGCCAGCAACGGCCAGGCGTAACGATGAGCGAGGACACGGCGCCATCGACGTCAGACCTGAGCCGGTGGTAGCCATAAGGAATGTCGCTTTGAGCGCTCCCCGACATCTCGGTGCCGTCTTCAAGTTCAATCTGCCAGCCGACGGGCACCAGGGCTTCTATGGTCAGTGGTGTTGTCCCAACTGCAACAACATGGACGGGCGGCAGTGAACGTTGCGAGTCTGTTCGGTCGATCGAGGCAAGCTCAGCTGCAGCTTCCGTCTCATCGCTGACACGGAAGCCCATGGCAGCAAGCAGCAGCTTCTTAGTCTCGGCCGTTGTTACCCGAATTTCACCCTTCGCGTCAAGGAATCTTTCTTCGATGCCAACGCGCAGCGCGAGTGCGTCGAGAGCACTCATCAGGACTCCACCCACCACAGGACTTTGTCGCCCTCGTTCCAGATGACAGACGCAGGCGGGGAAGGAAATCCGCTCACCGGCGCGCCGGACAGGTTCGCAGCGAGCACCAGTTCGGAGTCGCCTGCCTGCCAGCGGACCACTACCGCACCTGGGCCAAGAACCTGAAACGTACCCCCGTGCCGAATGCTTCCTGACAACGGTACGATCGACTGGCGGCGGGTTGACAGGATCCGTCGATACCAGTCGAGCCACTCCCGGTGCGCCGGGTCACTCAGGTCATCCCAATCGAGTTTGGCCGAGGCGAAGGTTTCATCCGCCTGGGGATCGGGAATGCGTTCCCGTTGGGCGGGGTTTCGAAATTCAGGAAACCTCGAAAACTCCTCGCGCCGGCCCTTGCGGACGGCGTCTGCCAGGTCAGGCCCGAAATCGCAGAAGAAGGGAAAGGGCTGGCGGGAATTCCATTCCTCTCCCATGAACAGCATCGGGATCTGAGGCAGCAGCAGATACACAGCGGACGCCGCCCGGAGTGCTTCGCGCGGCATGGTAGCCACGATCCGGTCACCGAAAGCGCGATTGCCAATCTGATCGTGATTCTGAAGGAATGCGACGAAGGCGGTGGGCGGAAGCTGCGAGGATGGCTCGCCCCGAGGCTCTCCGCGATAGGTCATCATCTCGCCCTGGAAGGCGAAGCCTTGCGCAAGCGCGCGGCCCAGCTTCACAGAGTCGCCGAGATACTCCGCGTAATAGCCTTTGTCTTCGCCCGTCAACGCAGTGTGCAGCGCGTGATGCACATCGTCATTCCACTGGGCTGTGTAGAGCCGTAGCCGATGAGCCTCGTTCTCCTCGTTCTCCAGCACGAGGTGCACAGGGCGATTCCCGGCGGCTTCGTGAACGCGCTCGGCCAACTCCGTGAGAATGTGCTTCGGACTGTCATCCACGATCGCGTGGACGGCATCCAGGCGCAGCCCGTCCATATGAAACTGCTGCAGCCAATAGAGTGCATTGCCAATGACGAAGTCGCGGACAGCCTTGCTGCCGACGTCATCGAAGTTCACCGCGCTTCCCCACGGGGTCTTGTGGCGGTTGGTGAAGAACTGAGGTGCGTATACAGGCAGATAGTTGCCATCAGGGCCGAAGTGGTTGTAAACCACGTCCAGCAGGACCATCAGACCGCGTGCATGTGCCGCTTCCACCAGCGCCTTCAGATCCTCAGGACGGCCGTAGGAGGAGTCTGGCGCATAAGGCAGAACGCCGTCATAGCCCCAGTTCCTGCGTCCCGGGAAGTCCGCCACCGGCATGATCTCGATGGCCGTGACTCCCAGAGAAGCCAGATGATCCAGCTTTGTCATGGCCGCCCGAAAGGTACCTTCCGGGGTGAACGTTCCGATGTGCAGTTCATAAACAACCGCGTCCTGCCACGGGCGATTGCTCCAGGCTGTATCGTTCCAGGTCCATCCCGTTGTGTCTACAATCTCGCTGGGTCCATGCACATCTTCGGGCTGATAGCGTGAGGCAGGGTCAGGAACCTTCAGGCCGTCCGGTAGCACGAACCTGTATCTGGATCCGACCTTCGCCTGATCCGTAACCAGCTCATGCCAGCCCTCGCCCGATGGAGTCATCGGTATGGGACCGGGCACGCCCAGGATTTCGAGCTCTATACGATCCATAGCGGGAGCCCACAGACGGAACCGAACCGTCCCATCGGCGCGTACTTCCGGCCCATGGCTACTCATTCGGTTCGACATGGTTCGGTGTGACCGGTTCGGCTTCGAGAACAAAAACCAACAGCGATCGGGCGGTCACCATGTAAGTGGATCCGACGGCAAAGGACGGGCTGGTCGTGAAGTCGGGGATATTTGTGTCTATCAGGAGGGACCAGGCGCATGCTCCAACAGCTTCCGGAAGTGTGTATATCACAGCGTCGTGGTAACCATTGATGACGATCAGGATGGTCGCTTCTTTGCCGCGTTGCCGTATCCCTGACGTCTGCGCGCGCCCGTCCAGCAGCATGCCGAAGCAGCGAACCGTAGGATCCTGCCAATCATCCGGAGACATTTGGGACCCATTCGCGTTCATCCAAGTAACATCGCGGACACCCAGATCCTCGATGTACTCTCCGTTCAGGAAAAGGTTGCGCCGCAGAATCGGATACTTATGGCGGAGTGCGGTCAGCTTGCGGACGAACTGAACCATCAAGTGATTCTTTTCCTCAAGACTCCAGTTGATCCAGCTGATCTCGTCGTCCTGACAGTATGCATTGTTATTGCCGCCCTGGGTGCGCCCAAACTCGTCTCCTGCCACCATCATGGGAGTGCCTTGCGAGAGCAACAGGGTCGCCAGCATGTTTCGCATCTGACGCTGCCGGAGGGCAATGATCTCCTTGTCCTCGGTAGGCCCTTCAACGCCGCAGTTCCAGGAGCGATTGTCCGATGTGCCGTCCTGATTGTCTTCCCCGTTCGCCTCGTTGTGTTTCTCGTTGTATGAGACGACATCGTTCAACGTAAACCCGTCATGAGCGGTTACGAAGTTGACGCAGGCCCAGGGTCTGCGGCCCTGGTGATTGAACAGCGAAGCCGAGGCGCAGAGACGGTCGGCGAGGGCCATTGCCGACAACTCTCCCCGCCAGAAGTCGCGCACATCATCCCGGTACTTGCCGTTCCACTCGGCCCAGCCCGGCGGGAAAGCGCCTATCTGGTAGCCGCCGGGACCAACATCCCACGGTTCGGCTATCAGCTTCACAGTGCCCAGTACAGGGTCCTGGCTGACGGCTTTCAGAAAGCCGCTGCGGTTATCGAACCCATTTGGTTCGCGCGCGAGGATGGTGCCCAGGTCGAAGCGAAAGCCATCGACGTGTGTCTGCTGAACCCAGTAGCGAAGGCTGTCCGTCACCATCTGGATGACTCGCGGATGACTCAGGTTTAACGTGTTACCGGTTCCCGTGTCGTTGATATAGTAACGCTTCTGATCCGGGATAAGCCGGTAATAACTCGCGTTGTCCATGCCTTTGAACGAAAGCGTCGGCCCGAGCTCATTGCCTTCGGCCGTGTGATTGTAGACCACGTCCAGGATCACCTCAAGCCCGGCGTGATGAAAGCGCGCAACCATCTGTTTAAATTCGCGGAGACTGTCACGCTTGTTGGAGGCATAGTTCGGGTCGGGAGCGAAGAAACCAATACTGTTGTAACCCCAGTAATTCGTCAGACCCTTATCCAGAAGGTAGCTGTCATTGATGAACGTGTGGATCGGCATCAGCTCGACTGAGGTCACTCCCAGCGACTTAATGTAATTCAAGACCTCCTTGGTACCAAGCCCGGCATAAGTCCCGCGATACTCTTCCGGAACTCCGGGATGCTCCTTAGTGTAGCCGCGCACATGCATTTCATAGATGATCGTGTCGTCCCATGGAATTCTGTTGCGGTCGCGGGGACCGGTCCAGTCAAAGGCCGGATCGACGACCGTGGACTTGGGCACGTAAGGCGCACTGTCCCGTTCATCAAATGTCAAATCGTCTCCGGTCTCCATCTTGTAGCCGAAGATAGCGGGATGCCACGTGAGTTCACCTATGTGCGCACATGCATATGGGTCAAGCAACAGCTTGTTGGGGTTGAAACGGTGGCCCGCTTCCGGCTCATAGGGCCCGTGTACACGATAACCATACGGAGTGCCAGGCCAGATTTCCGGAACGTAGCCATGCCATATCTGGTCCGTGTATTCGGGCAGCACAATGCGTTGCAGTTCCCGGTTCCCGGTGTCGTCAAAGATGCATACCTCGACCCTGGTGGCGTGTTCGGAAAACACGGCAAAGTTCGTTCCGGCGCCGTCCCAGGTGGCTCCTCGGGGATGCGGTGCGCCCTCTTTGATCCGAAGAGCGTCAGTTTCAGTAATTATTTTCGGATGTTCGTGAGCAATCATTTGTGAGAATTCGTTTAGCTTCCGTGCAATTGGCTGGACAGCGGTGCCGAGATATCTTCGAGCGATCGGCCTTCTGCCTTCACGCCGATTCGGGATTCCACCAGGGCGGCGCCGATCATCAGGCTTCCGGCGAGCAGATATCCGTAGAAGACGTTCATCCTGCTGTTAGTACCGATGAGCTGACCGAAGAGGGCGGGAGCTGCCACCCCGCCGGCGAGCGTTCCACAGGCATAGAAAAATCCGATCGCCAGCGATCGGATTTCGAGGGGAAAGATCTCACTGACTGTGAGGTAGGCAGAACTGGCCGCCGAAGAGGCGAAGAAGAAGATCACAGTCCAGGCAATTGCCTGCGTGTGCGCGGTCAGCACACCGATTCCGAACAGGTATCCCGAGATGATCAACAACAGCCCCGAGATGCCATAGGTGAGCACGATCATTGGCTTTCGGCCGAAGGAATCGAACAGCTTTCCTAATACCAACGGACCGCAGAAATTCCCCAGCGCGAGCGGCAACATGTACCAACCCGTGTCCTTTGCGCGCACACCGTAGAAGTCAACGAGGATCAGTGCATAGGTGAAAAAGACGGCGTTATAAAAGAACGCCTGGGCGATCATCAGAGAGATTGCCAGAAACGATCGTTCGGGCTGCCGGCGGCGGACGTAGTCCCAGATCTCGCGGATCGGGGTCTTCTCGCGCACATGCAGAGTGAGCTCTTTTTCTGGTTTGGCCAGTTCCTGATGTGTTCTGTCGACAACTGTCTTTTCAATCTGATTTACAATTTGCTCGGCTTCTTTTTCCCGTGCGTGGATCATCAGCCATCGCGGGCTTTCCGGGACGTGTCTGCGCAGAAACAGAACGCCTGTGCCAAGCACGGCGCCGATCCCGAATGCGAAGCGCCAGCCGTGAGCCGGATCTACAACGGAGCCACTAAGCAGGAAGATAGATCCTACGGCTCCGAGCGCTGCTCCCAGCCAGAACGTGGCGTTGATAATAAGATCCACCCGACCTCGAATTCGTGCCGGAATTAGTTCGTCCACTGCGGAGTTGATGGCGGCGTACTCGCCACCAATGCCCGCGCCCGTCAGCGCGCGAAAGAGTGAGTAACTCAAGAAATTCCATGAGAACGCAGTTGCGGCCGTGGCCGCAAGGTAAAGAAGCAGTGTCCAGGTAAACAGCTTCTTGCGCCCCAGCCGATCAGTGGCATAACCAAAAACAAGCGCTCCTATTACCGCACCGGCCAGATAGCTTGCTGCACTAAGCCCGATTTGTGCGTCCGAGAGTCCTAAAGCATTCCTGTCTTTGAGAATGGCCCCCAGCGTACCAGCCAAAGTGACTTCCAGTCCGTCCAGGAGCCATGTGACGCCGAGCGATACGACCACCAGCCAGTGCCACGACGACCAAGGCAGGCGATCAAGCCTGCCCGGTACATTCGTACTGATTGTAGTCTCTTCCGCCACTGTGAGGTGGTGCTTCTGCATCCGGCGGGCCAGAGTGCGTTGGCGCTCCCATTCACAGATGCCGGAATGGCTGCTCTGTCTCTGCCACGGCTCCCCTGGCGCTCTCTCTTTCAAGTGAGCGGCTGACCAGTTCCTTCGATCCAAGCCCGACGGCCAGGGAAAGGGCGAATACAATTCCTCCGAACAAAATGCCGAACGCGAGGTGTACAATGCCGCTACCGATGTGCAGATGTTCCAGCGCCATGGCAATTGTTAGTACCATGACCATCCACTTGACGCCCAAGCCCAGCAGACGCGCATACTGCAGGTTCATATTGACTGCCTCGATCAGAACGTTGCGACCAAGATATCTCGCGACCATGCTGCCGACCAGAAGAACAACGATTGCCGCCAGAACATTCGGAAGGTAGCTGAACAGATGAAAGGCAAGCTCCGATGTCAGTGTCGCGTCGAATGCGGCCAGGCCGAGAACGAAACCGAGCAGAACGATGGACCACGACACGACACGTGTTACCAGCTGGGCGGGGCTCTGTTGAGGCGACCACTCCGCAATGCTACTGAAGCCCCAGCGCTCCAGTTGCTCGTCAAAGTGAACCCCCACCAGGAAGCGCCGCAAGAGCGACGCGACTAACCATGCCAAAAGTGCCGAAAACAAAACCGCTACGATCAAGGCCAGCATTCCGGGCAGCAGGCCCGCGAGCCTGCTCAGAATGCGTACCGTCGATTCATTCAAAGTCTGCCCGACCTGATCCCACATAAAAAGCCTTTCCTGTTACCTTTACTTACCTTATGACCTAGCGCTCTTTATTGTCCCTCGTAAGTTCATCAGGGATTGAAGCGGTCCGGCCAGCGCCAGCGCGAAACTAAGTACGATTTTGTGTGCTCGAAGGCGACGCACAGCATTTCCAGTCTTTGCTCAACCGCTTCGGGTGCCATGTTATCCAGTTCGAGCGCGTACGATGCAACCCATCCCAGATAGATGGGCGTGATGGCCCGCAGCATCTGATCCCGGTTGATGGCACGGACACGATGACCGAGAGCGAAATCGTATACGATCCGCGCCCAGGTTTCATCCGGCATCCGAAAGCCAGCCGCGTCGTGCTTCGCCAGCCTGCGCAGTTCGACAAGGGTAGAGGGAGGCAGGATCATCCCCCACACCTCGGGTAAGTTACGCGCGCCCAACTGGAATGATTCAATGAGCCGTGTAACATCGACGGCACCCTCAGGACCAGCCACAAACGTCGGATGCCCAAACTCCGGGATCGGTTGTGAGTCTCGCGCCCGCTGCCAGTGCGGTGCGTACCTCTCTACGTCCAGAAATAACGCCCCCAGCACTTGAGCCAACAGCGAGCTCAGATTGGTCCAGTCCATCGGCGGAAAGATTCGTGGGCCCAAGTGCGACTGGCAAATCTTCAGGCCGCTTGTGGCCGCTTCAGTTGCCAGCGACGCAATGGGGTGAACGCGACGTGTGGGGGTAGTGGCAAGCCGCTCGACCAAGGTGCTAGAAATACCAAAGTCCGGACCCAGCGGGTTGCGGACCCGTTTGCCATAAAGCGCGCGGATAAGCGGATAAACGATGGCCCGGTTAATGAGGCCTTCGAACGGATGGCGGGCATAGCAGGGCGCCACCAGATCAAACTGTTCCTCCACAATTGGCTGCAGCAGCAGCGGTACCCATTCCGAAGTTACAGTGGAAAGATCGGACGCGATAATCGCGCAGGCACGGCCGCCCAGTCTTTGCGTAAGGTCGAAGATCACCCGGAAGCTGTCGCCCAGGCTTTGCGCCAGCGATGACGGGTCCTGTGCCAGCTGAGGATTGGCCACCAGCCGCCACTGCGTACCCGTGTACGGTGGATACGCCCCGTTTGCAGAGTAGGGCGGATGAATTAGCACGGCCTTCACCGGTGGCGTGAATTCGACGATGCGCGAGATGGCCGCTTCGAGGGTCTGCGCGTCATGCGAGGCGGGAACCAGCCCGACAACCACTTCAGCCACTCCGATCTGTTCGATGCCCGATTCCGCCATACCCATTACGATGTCAACGCGAGAATGCCGGCCAGCGGGATGCGCACCCATGTGGGCCGGTTGTTCAGTTCATACATCAATTCATACATACCTTTTTCGAGGAGGCATGCATCAAGCAATCTCCGAAAACCCTCGTCCGATTCGGGGAGGACGTTACCGGGCTCAGCTGTCTGGCGATATGAGCTCAGGAACTCCGCCGCTACAGTTTGCTCCCAAAGTCGTGCCCATGGCGCCAAAGAGGCAAAGTCTTCTGGGTGACGCATGGTGTAAGTCATCAGGGTTGAGTTGGCTGCGTAACTAAACGAGCGCAGCATTCCCGCCACGTCTTTCAAAGGCGAGTATTTCGCGCGACGTTGTGCGAGCGGCCGCGCTGGTTCTCCCTCAAAGTCAAGAATGACAAAGTCATTTCTGGCGCGCAGAACCTGGCCCAGATGATAATCGCCGTGAGTCCGGATGCGCTTGCCGTAAGAGTGATTGTGCACCGGCAGCAAGAGACGATCGATGATCTGACGGCGCCTTCCGAGGGCGAGGCCGGCCATTTCGAGCGCCTCATCAGGCAGGCGGGATAAAGTGCTCTTCAGCAGTTCCAGGGCTTGCGCCGCCTCTTCGCGCATCTGGCCCGCCGTAGCTTCAATGTCTCCGGTGCTGAATGGTTCCGGCGTGAATGCCGGATCCTCCGTTTCCGCTGCGAGCGCGAGATGAAGTTCCGCTGTTCGCTTGCCGAGCACGCTGGCCGCCTCGATATATGCGCCCACGTGATCCCGCGCCGATTCCGAAGCCTGCGGGAAAGTGGTGCGCGCGCAGTTCTCGTAGAACCGTTCGAGCTCCTCAGTTGTCCATTTCCAACCGTCGCCCTCGTTCGGCACCAATCCCTGCACGATGGCTATAGCTGAACTGGCCTCCGATTCCCTGATGTATTCAAGTGAGCCTGCAAAAGGAGGCACCCGATCGAAGGTCGTCTTCTCCGCGAGATACTTTCCGATCTCGATCTCCGGATTGGGGCCGGCCTGCTGCTTCCGGAATAACTTCAGAATGAGGCGGTCGCCGTAGATAACAGACGAGTTACTCTGTTCTGCGGATCCTCTGCGCACGGAAAGCGAGGGATCTGCATCCAGGACCTGTCCGGTGATTTTGCCGCGTTTGGTAGTGAACTCGTTCAGCGTCAGAAGCGCTATACAGAAAGCATCGTCCTGCACTGCATCCTGGAGCACTCCATCGGTCATGATGAACGGCGTAAAATACTCTTCCGGCGGCCCGGACTGGTACTCCACCTGCAGGAACATCAGGGCGGCGTTGCCCAACTCCGCCCAGTCTGTAACACGGACATTCTGTATCTTCCGTGATTTAGCGCCAAACCAGCGCTGCTTCGGCAAATATTCCGCGAGGACGGTAGCTTCGAGATTCGGAATCAGACCTGCCCAGCCCATAGACAGATCCGATGCAGGTATTAGGTTCGACACAGTTTCAGCTGGTACCTCCGCGGCGTGCGGCTCGCCATGTAATTCCAGCCAGAAGAAGCCATAAGGCCCCAGGGTCAAGCGATACGGGTCACGCGTGATCGCAGGGAATTCCACGTATCCGAGCATTTCGACCGGAGTCATGCCTGCGAGTTCCGCAAGGTCGAGATCTACGGGCTGAGCGAAGCGAGAGAGGTTCATGACGCAGAGTATCTGTTCACCGTCGAGGCGCCTCAGGTACGCGAGAATCTTGCGGTTCGCCGGAGCCAGGAAATCCAGAGTGCCCCGTCCGAAAACACGGAAGAGCTTACGGAGCGCGATCATGTTGCGCATCCAGTTGAGCAGCGACGATGGTTCGCTCTGCTGCGCCTCTACGTTCACCGCCTGATAGCCCCAGACCGGATCCATGATCACAGGACTGTAGAGCATCGCGGGATTGGCCCGACTGAAGCCCGCGTTGCGGTCGGGGTTCCACTGCATGGGAGTACGAACGCCGTTTCGGTCACCCAGATAAACGTTGTCGCCCATGCCAATTTCATCGCCGTAGTAAATGATCGGAGTTCCAGGAAGCGAGAACAACAGGCTGTTCAGCAGTTCGATGCGCCTGCGGCTGTTATCCACCAACGGTGCGAGTCGGCGCCGGATACCCAGATTGATGCGAGTACGGGGATCGGCACTGTAAGCCAGATACATGTAATCCCGCTCGTCATTGGTGACCATTTCCAGAGTCAGTTCATCATGGTTACGAAGAAATAACCCCCATTGACACGTCTCCGGAATAGGCGGAGTCTGCATCATGATATCCACGATAGGCAGCCGGTCTTCCTGGCGAAGCGCCATGTAAATGCGCGGCATCACCGGGAAGTGAAAGGTCATATGGCACTCATCACCATCGCCGAAGTACGGCCGCACGTCACTGGGCCACTGATTCGCTTCCGCGAGGATTATGCGGTTGGCGTAATCCGCGTCCATGGCGCGTCGGATTTTCTTGATGATTACATGCGTTTCGGGAAGGTTCTCGCAGTTGGTGCCGTCGCGCTCGATCAGATATGGGATGGCATCCAGGCGCAGCCCATCTACACCCAGGTCGAGCCAAAACCGCATTACGGTCAGGACTTCTTCGAGGACATGCGGGTTATCGAAATTCAGGTCGGGCTGGTGCGAGAAGAAACGATGCCAGAAGTAGGCTTTTGCGACCGGATCCCATGTCCAGTTGGACTTCTCGGTATCGGTGAAGATGATGCGCGCCTCTTTGTATTTCTCGTCGGTGTCGCTCCAGACGTAATAATCGCGCTCGGGTGAACCGGGCGGCGAGTTGCGCGCAGCCTGAAACCACGGATGCTGGTCAGAGGTATGGTTGATGACCAGTTCGATCATCACCTGAAGATCGCGCTCATGCGCCGCGGTCATGAAGGCTTTGAAGTCGTCCATGGTGCCGTAGCCCGGGTGGACGTTCATGTAGTCGGCGATATCGTATCCGTCGTCACGCATCGGGGACGGGAAGAAGGGCAACAGCCAGATGCATGTGACGCCCAGGGTTTGCAGGTAATCCAGCTTTTGAATCAGGCCCTGGAAATCGCCGATTCCGTCTGCATTACTGTCGTTGAAAGCTTTTACGTGAAGCTCATAAATGATCGCATCTTTATACCACAACGGATCTGAGGCACTGCCGGGACGGCGTTTGACCATGTTTTTTAGTCTTGCTTAAACACAACGGCTGCGAGCGGAGGCACCGTGATACTCAGCGACCACGGCCTTCCGTGCAGAGGGAGAGGGCTGGCATCCACGCCTCCCATGTTGCCCTGTCCGCTCCCGCCATAAAGCGTGGCATCGCCATTCAGGACCTCTTTCCAGAATCCGCCTGCTGGCGCGCCAACCCGGTAATTGTGTTGTGGAACCGGAGTGAAGTTACAAACGAAGAGCAGCGTCTCCGCCTCACTCCTGCCCTTACGCAGGAAACTCAGCACGTTACGGCTTACATCGTTGCAGTCGATCCACTCGAAGCCCCCCGGATCGGAATCGCGCTCGTAAAGTGCGGGCTCTCCGCGCATAAAGGTATTCAGATCCCGAACCCAGCGCTGTAACGCTTTGTGACGAGGTTGCTGAAGCAGATTCCAGTCGAGGCTTGTGTCGTGATTCCACTCGTTCCACTGGCCCAAGTCATTGCCCATGAAGAGGAGTTTTTTGCCGGGATGGCCGAACATGTATCCGTAAAGCAACCGCAGGTTCGCGAATTTCTGCCACTCATCGCCCGGCATCTTGCGAATCATCGAGCCCTTGCCGTACACCACCTCGTCATGGGACAAAGGCAGAATAAAGTTCTCGCTGAAAGCGTACATCAAACTGAATAAGACCTGATTGTGGTGATAACTCCGATATACAGGATCTTTCTCCATGTACTCCAGCGTGTCGTGCATCCATCCCATGTTCCACTTAAACGTGAAGCCAAGGCCGCCTAAATATGTCGGTTTCGATACCATTGGCCAGGCAGTAGACTCCTCTGCGATTGTCATCGTGCCCGGAAATTCGGAGTAAGTGTGCTCGTTCAGCGTGCGGAGGAAATCGACGGCTTCAAGATTCTCCCGACCGCCGAAGCGGTTCGGAACCCAGTCGCCCGGCTTCTTTGCATAGTCCAAATACAGCATGGATGCGACGGCATCCACCCGCAGGCCATCAATATGATACTTATCCAGCCAGAACAGCGCGTTGCTGATCAGGAAGTTTCGAACTTCGGAACGCCCGAAATTGTAAAGCAGCGTGTTCCACTCCCGTTGCTCTCCCTGCCGCGGATCCGCGTGTTCGTATAAGTGTGTGCCGTCAAAATACACGAGCCCATGCTCGTCTGTAGGGAAATGCGCGGGAACCCAGTCCAGAATCACTGAGATGCCGCTCTGGTGCAGACAATCCACCAGATACATAAAATCCGACGGCGTGCCGAAACGGCTGGTAGGCGCAAAGTACCCGGTAATCTGGTAACCCCATGATCCGTCGAACGGATGTTCCGCAATGGGAAGGAACTCTACATGGGTGTAGCCCATTTCACACACGTAGTCGCGCAGCCTTTCAGCCAGTTCTCTCCAGGTAAGCCAGCGGTTTCCTTCCTCGGGCACACGCATCCACGACCCGGCATGCACTTCGTAGACGGACATCGGGCACGTTACAGGATTGGTGTGGCGCGCCTCCAGCCACTTCGAATCATTCCAGCTATAAGAGTTCAGATCCCAGACGCGCGATGCGGTTCCGGGCCGTATCTCGGAGTAGAACGCGTAGGGGTCGGCTTTTGCCGCTTTATACCCGTTGAAGCGCGAGACGACATGGTACTTGTAGCGTGCCCCGCTTCCGATACCAGGAAGGAAAAGCTCCCACACCCCAGCTTCCGGCCGCAGGTCCATCAGAGCCCTGCCGGGACTCCAGTCATTGAAGTCTCCAATCACGGAGACCGAAGCTGCGTTGGGCGCCCAGACGGCAAAGTGCGTGCCACCATCGCCCACGTGCGCGCCGAGCTTTTCGTAACTGCGGTAGTGCGTTCCCTGCGCGAGGAGGTGCAGATCATACGCGCTCAGCATACGATCAGAGATAGTAGTCAAAGTCTCTCTCCGTTCTTGCCCAGCGGCGAACCCGGAGTATATGACCGGGAAGGCTCTGTGGGGTCAACTCGACATAGTCGCGCGGGCCCGGCCAGAGAAAGCGGCCACCGCTCAGCAAATCTTCGGCTTCGAATGTTCGGCCTGGTTCGAGGCCGAGCGCCTTCAAATCCAGGGTCACCCACCCGACCTGAGTACGAGCCCAGTCCAGATTGACGACCACAATGATTACATCCGAGAAATCCTCCGAACTCTTGCTGTAACAGATCAGGTTCGGATTATCCGTCTCATGAAACGTCAGGCTGTGATCACTCTGAAGTGCGATATTATCGCGGCGAATCCGGTTCACCCGGGCAATGAAGTGGCGCAGGCTCGCTGATGACTCGAGATCCCAGTGTTTCACCTCATACTTCTCTGAATTGAGATACTCTTCGCTCCCCGGCTCGCGTGGCGTATTCTCGAGAAGCTCAAAAGCCGGGCCGTAGATGCCGTAGTTCGCTCCCAGCGTCGCTGCCAGCAGCAGCCGGACCATGAACGCCGGGCGTCCGCCCACCTGAAGCACTTCCGGCAGGATGTCCGGAGTATTCGGCCAGAGGTTCGGACGGAAGAACTCGCGAACGGGCGACTGCGTCACTTCGGTGAAGTAAGCCGTAATCTCAGCTTTGGTGTTGCGCCATG
>JAUZEU010000631.1 GCA_030838885.1 Bryobacterales bacterium
GTCGGCTGCGGCGAAGCTTAGTTCGTCGTCCAAGCTGGAGACCGCGCGGGCCGTGATTGAGGCCCGCGGTTATCGGGAAGGTCCTATGTCCGTGCTGTTGCTGGATCGCGAGCCACCCGATATGGCGCTGCAAAAAGGCAACAACACTTTTGCGCAACGGCATCATCTTCGGATCTTTCGCCGGCCGGATGCGTTCGCGGGGAAGCCGGTTTGGGTTTGCTCTTCGACACACGATACCGGTATCGATTTTTCCGAGCGGGATCACACGTTCATTCATAAGGTGGATGGGGAGATCGACAAGGAGCGGGCGAAGGTTGTCTCCGATCTTCTGTTTACGGGGCTGGTGAAGTCGGTTGCGCTGGTGGCGCGCCCTGAGGTTCCCACCACCATTGAGAACGCCACCGGAGATACGCTGAAGACCGACGGCGCTATGGCTGTTCTTTTGTTCTGACAAGCGTGGGCGCGTTACGCTTGGAATCGGAATGTCTGAAGCCATTGATGTTTACGTTCGGGAAAACGAATCCCGCTTCCTGGCAGAACTGAAGGAGTTGCTGCGAATCCCCAGCATTTCAACTCTGCCCCAGCACAATCAGGACACGCATCGCGCGGCGGAGTTCGTCGCGGACAAGCTCCGTGCGGCGGGTCTGGAGAATGTGGAGATCATCGAGACCGAGCGGCATCCGCTCGTGTACGCGGACTGGCTGCATGGCTCCGGCAAGCCCACAGTGCTTTGTTACGGGCACTTCGATGTGCAGCCGCCCGATCCGCTGGAGCTTTGGGCGACGCCGCCATTTGAGCCGTCTGAGCGGAACGGGAATTTGTATGCGCGCGGGTCGGCGGATGACAAGGGGCAAATGTACTCGCACATCAAGGCCGTGGAGGCGTTGCGGGCAGTGCACGGCAAGCCACCGGTCAATCTGAAGTTCCTGCTGGAGGGCGAGGAGGAAGTGGGCGGCCTCTCGGTGGCGGAGTACGTGGCGAAGAACCCTGAGAAATTGAAGGCGGATGTGGCGCTGGTGTCCGACACAGAGATGTATGCACCGGGGCTTCCGACGCTGAACATCGGGCTGCGCGGGCTCGTTTACATGGAGATCGAGGCGAAGGGGCCGGGGCGGGATCTGCATTCGGGACTGTATGGCGGGGCTGCGCCGAACGCGGTGTTCGGGCTGATCGAACTGCTGGCTAAGGCGAAGGATGCGAACGGGCACATTTTAATTCCGGGTATCTACGACGATGTGGAACCGCCGTCGGCGGAAGAGAAAGAAAGCTGGACGCACCTGCCGTTCGATGAGGCGGAGTATCTGAGAGATGAGGTCGGTTCGACCGCGCTGACGGGTGAGCCGGGGTACTCGGTGTTTGAACGGACGTGGGCGCGGCCTACGCTCGAGGTGCATGGCATTGCGGGCGGTTTTACGGGCGCCGGCGCGAAGACGGTGATTCCGGCCAGGGCTGTGGCTAAGGTGAGCATACGGCTGGTTCCACGGCAGGATCCGGAGAAGATTGTGGCAGCCGTGAAAGAGTTCGTGAAGGCCAACTCGCCGAAGGGTGTGGAGTGCGAAGTTCGCGTGCTGAGTGCAGGGCCGGGGTTGATGGTGAATCCGGACCATCCGGCGATCCGGGTGGCAGCCAAGGCCTTCAGCGATGTCTTCGACAAGCCGACGGTGTTTACACGTTCAGGCGGCTCGATTCCAATTGTGGGCGACTTCGCGAATCATCTGGGGATTCCGACTATCCTGATGGGCTTCGGGCTGCCGGATGACGGACTGCATTCGCCGAACGAAAAGTACAACATCCGGAACTACTTCGACGGGATCCGGACGCTGGCGCACTTTTTTGAGGAGTACGGGAAGGCACTATAGCGGGATTTCTATTCCGGTTAAGATCTCATCAATAATGCGCTCGCCGGTGATCGCGGAGTTGCCATTGCGTCGCGAGGCGAGGGTTTGTCTGGCAGCCGGGACCACGCGGTGCCCGAAGACTTTGGGAGCGAGGATCTTGGCATCGTCAGGCACCGCGAAAGTTCGATCCTCCAGGACCGCGTAGGCCTGGACGGCGCGATAGAATGCCTGCGACCCACGCGGGCTTACGCCGAGGGCGAGGCCTTCGTGGGTGCGGGTACGTTCCACGACGGCCAGCATGTAATCGACAATTGCGTCATCCACCCTGACCTGCTTCACCCCTTCCTGTAGTTCGAGCAGGGCTTCGCGGGTGAGCACGCGCGGGGTGGTTTCACCGTGGCGTGTTTCGGGCTGACGGATGATGTCGCGCTCGCTGGCGAGATCCGGGTAACCGATGCGCAGCCGCATCAGAAAGCGGTCGAGCTGGGATTCGGGAAGGGGGTAAGTGCCATGGTGCTCGGCAGGATTTTGTGTGGCGATGACCATGAAGGGGTCAGGCAGGTTAAGTGTCTTGCCTTCCACGGAAATCTGCTGCTCATTCATGGCTTCGAGCAGGGCGGACTGGGTTTTCGGCGTGGTGCGATTGATTTCGTCGGCGAGCAGGAAGTTCGTGAAAATGGGGCCGGGTTTGAACTCAAACTGTTCGGAGTGCGCGTTGTAGATGGTTACGCCGAGGACGTCTGAGGGCAGCATGTCGCTGGTGAACTGAAGGCGGTGGAAGCCGCCATCCACGCTGCGGGCGAGGGATTGTGCGAGAGTCGTTTTGCCTACTCCGGGGACGTCTTCAATGAGCAGATGGCCGCGCGCCAGAAGGCAGACGAGAGCCATGCGCACAGCTTCTTTTTTGCCGCGAATGCTGGTTTCAATGGCGCTTTCGAGTTGCCGGAGCTGGCCCGGCGGTACGAGCGTCGCAAGCGCTGCCGGACGTGTTGGCATTCACCTCTCAGAATACTGCATGCCAGAGGTGTACGCGACGAGCGTTTGGTTGTGTACGTTGTGTACGTGTGGTAAGGTGGAGGGGTGACTGCGACGATTACGAAGTTTCGCAAGGATCTGTTTGGAATGGCGGACCTGGCTTTGAAGGGCGAGCCGGTGGAGTTCGTCTATCGTGGCGTGGTGTTTAAGGTAACGCCGGAAAAGAAGCTATCCAAACTCGACAAACTTGTGGGACAGCAAGTGGTTGCGGAAGGCATCGATCTCGAGCAGGCCAGCAAAGAGCTGTTTGCCGGGATGGAAGCCGAGTGGCTGAAGGACTGGTCTGAGCTTTGATTGCGTACCTGGACACCCATGTGGTGGTTTGGTTGTGCCAGGACAATCTCACGAAGCTGAGCAGCAAGGCTCTTGACGCGTTGAACGAGCACGATCTTCTGATTTCCCCGGCCGTACTGATTGAACTTGGGTTTCTGTATCAGATCGGGCGCATTGTGCGCGCGCCCCAGGATCTGGCTAAACAACTGCGGGTACAGATTGGTGTGCAGGTGTGTAATCACTCGTTCGCGGATCTGGCTGACACTGCGCTGTTCGAGACCTGGACGCGGGATCCGTTCGATCTGATGATTGTTTCTCATGCGAAGGCGAACGGATATGCACCTCTGGTGACGGCGGATGAGAATATCCGGGCGCATTATCCGAAGGCTGTCTGGTAAGCGGGGATGAATCTCACCAGTTCCAAAGAGCTTGAATGGGACCACGTGGTTTCGCTCGTGCGCCGGTATCTGGCGACGTCGGCGGGAGATGCGGAACTGCAGAAGGTTGCGCCTTCCTCTGAGCGTGCGGCGGTTGAGCACGCTCTTGCCGAGGCGGGCGAGGGCAT
>JAUZEU010000656.1 GCA_030838885.1 Bryobacterales bacterium
AACTTGTCTCCGGCTTTGGCGCGGGGCATGATGCCATCGAAGGTGACAGTACCAAGGGGTTCGGGCTGGATGCGGACGCGGTCCAGGTAGGCGTCGCCGGTCGATTCCAGCCAGACGGGTTGCCAGATGCCAGAGGTGCGGGTGTAGAAAATGCTTTTTGATTGCGGCTCCCAATACTGCATGCCACGGGGGATGAGCTTGTCTGTTGGGGGATCCCATGCCCGAACGACGATCGCATTCGCGCCGGCTTTGAGCAGCGGGGTGATGTCAAACGTGAACGGGGTGTTGCCGCCTTCGTGAGAGCCGGCCAGTTGACCGTTGACCCAGACCATGGACTGGTAATCGACCGCGCCGAAGTGGAGCAGGGTGCGACGGGGCTTCCAGGCGTCGGGGAGGGTGACATCGCGGCGATACCAGACCCAGGGGTGAAAGCTGGTATCGGCAATGCCGCTGAGCTTGCTTTCGAAACAGTACGGGACGGTGATCCGGGATTTCAGTGGGTGGTCGGGCGCATACCAGTGGGCATCGAGGCCGGCGTCTGCGTCATCGAAAGCAAACTGCCATTCGCCGTTGAGGGTGAGCCAGTCGGTGCGTTCGAACTGGGGCTGGGGAAATTCGGGGCGCGGAACTGCCGCGAGGAGGAGGCCGGTAGCGGCGAGAGCGAGGATAAGAAGTCTGCGCATAAACGAAGGTATATTCAAATTATGCCCGTAAGGACCGGGCAAACTGGCTGCCTTTGGAAAATTCACCTTCGAAGTCAGAGCGCAACCGCTGCAACCGGGCGATATAGGCGTCCAGGGCTGTGGTAACAGCCGGAACGTTGGTCCGGAGGATATCGCCCCAGAGTTCATAGGAACTCAGAGCGAGGCGGGTCATGTCGGTAAGACCGGGTCCGGCAATAGTGGCGGCTTCCGGAGCCTGGTCGTGGAGGACTGCTGCCAAGGCTGTGGAGAGCAATTGAGGGAGATGGGAACCCCAGGCTACGAGCCGGTCGTGTTGGGCAGGGTCGAGGATGATTTCTTTTGCTCCGAAGAGAGCGAGCCACTTGCGGAAAACCTGCGCCGTCGGATGATCGGGCTCGCCGGTTAGAACCCAGGGCCGGCCCTGGAACAGATCGGCATCGGCTGCGGCGGCGCCTCGGAGTTCCTTTCCGGCCATGGGGTGGCCACCCAGGAAGGTGCAACTGGTCAGGTGCTGTGCGGCGGCTTCGGCGATGGCTTGTTTTGTGCTGCCTGCGTCGGTTACCAGTGTGTCGCGGCAAACGAGCGGGCCCAGTTGACGGATCGTTTCGAGGATCCCCAGGATAGGCTGCGAGAGGAATAGCAGGTCTGCGGAGGCGGCCGCTTCTTCCAGGGTGGCGGCGCGATCTACCGCACCGCGTTCTAACGCCTGGCCGATGCTCCGGGGGGAGCTAATGCCGAGGATCGTGCCAGAAAAGCCAGCCTTACGCAGAGCCAGACCGAAAGAGCCGCCGATGAGGCCGACTCCGACGATCGCGACCGTTTGCATCAGAGGCTCCTGCCGACCGCCGAGGCTATGGTTCGAAGTTGGGGCATGAGTTCGGCAAACTGACCAGGGAACAACGATTGCGCGCCATCGCTGAGGGCGTGATCGGGATCGTGATGCACTTCCATCAGGAGGCCATCGGCTCCGGCGGCAACGGCAGCACGGGCCATGGACGGAACGAGGTCGCGCCGACCGACGCCATGTGAGGGGTCGGCCACCATGGGGAGGTGCGAGAGCTTGTGAATGACGGGAATGGCTGAGATGTCGAAGGTGTTGCGGGTGTAGGTTTCGTAGGTCCGAATGCCGCGCTCGCAGAGGATAATTTCGTAGTTGCCGCCGGACATAATGTATTCGGCGGAGAGCAGCAGTTCCTCAATGGTGGCGGCAATGCCGCGCTTGAGCAGGACGGGCTTGCGGATGTGGCTGAGGTCGCGGAGCAGGTTGTAGTTCTGCATGTTGCGGGCGCCGATCTGGAGGATGTCGGAATAAGCGGAGAGCAGTGGGATCTGGGTGGAATCCATCACCTCACTGATGACGAGCAGACCGCGGCGATCCGCGGCTTCGCGCATGAGCTTGAGACCCACTTCTCCGAGACCCTGAAAGCTATAGGGGGACGAGCGAGGCTTGAAGGCTCCGCCACGGATTACCTTCGCGCCGCCATCGGCCACGATATCCGCAGCGCGTTCGATCTGGTCATGGCTCTCCACGCTGCAGGGGCCAGCCATCACGACTACGCTGCCACCGCCGATTTCGACGTCTTTGATTTTGACAACGGTGCCCTGGGGCCGGAAGCCACGGCTGGCGAGCTTGTAGGGCGAGACGATCCGATGGACTTCTTTGACCCCTTCCATGACTTCGACCACGCCCGTATCGAAATCATCAATGCCGCCCACTCCGCCGAGCACCGTATGGATAGCTCCGGTGGAACGGTGGACATTGAACCCATCTTCGATGAGACGGGCGGTGATCCTTTGAATCTGCGCCTCTGTGGCGCCCTGCTGCATTACGACAAGCATTCGATTTTATTGACCTTTGTCTTCCATGCGATTTTTCTGAACGCGGCGCATTTCGTCGATGATGCGTTCGAAGACGCGCCTGACGGCGTCGTCCGGCATGGGCCCCCGATTGTTCGAGGTGACGTTGTGGAAGACCTGGTCTTCGCGTTTCGGTTCATAGATCGGAAGCTGCGCTTCCTTCTTGATGCGCCCGATCTCCTCGGCGATGGAGGTCCTTTCGTTGAGCAGT
The DNA here is from genome assembly GCA_030838885.1 of Bryobacterales bacterium. Lineage (GTDB taxonomy): Bacteria > Acidobacteriota > Terriglobia > Bryobacterales > Bryobacteraceae > BOG-234. Next base: position 2,752 of record JAUZEU010000656.1, read on the forward strand.
TCGAGGATGCGGAGGTCAACGCTGTCGATGCGCTCCCGGCAGAGAGCCAGGGCGAGGATGGGGTCCACTGACATTGCCATTTAAAATATCGCGGCCTTTTTCAGAATGGGGGTGCAGAGGCCGCGCATGAAGTCTTCGAGCTTCGTGGAATCCGCTTCGATCTGGCGCACGATGGCGCTGCCGACGACGACGGCCTCCACTTTGCCAGCAAGCGATGCAACGTGCTGCGGGGTGGAGATGCCGAAGCCCATGGCAAGCGGCAGGTTCGTGTGGGCGCGCATTCTTTGCACCAGGGGCATGGCGGAGTCTGCGATGGTCTGCTGCTCGCCGGTGATGCCGGTTCGGGAGACCAGATAGATGAAACCGCTGGAGTATTTAGCGACGAGTTTCAGGCGCTCTTCGGTGCTGGTGGGGGCGGCGAGGAATACAGTGTCGAGACCGGCATCGCGAATGGCTTTGACGTAATCGCCGGCTTCTTCGACACTCACGTCGGTGAGCAGGCAGCCGTCGATTCCAGAGGCTTTGGCATCGCGTGCGAGGCGTTCGAAGCCGTAGCGCAGCGCAGGGTTGAGATACGTGAACAGGAGCAGAGGAACTTCGGAAGTCTTCCGAATCTCGGCTGCGATAGCGAGCACGCGGGCGAGATTGGTGCCGGCGCGGATGGCGCGGTCGCCCGCCTGCTGGATGACAGGGCCATCGGCGATAGGGTCGGAGAACGGGACGCCGAGTTCGATGAGATCTGCGCCGCCTCGTTCGAGGGCGGCTACGAAGCCGGGAGTTGCGTCGGGCGTGGGATCGCCGGCGGTGAGGTACGCGATCATGCCTGTGCGGTTTTCGGCGCGGAGTCTGTTAAAGAGTGCGGTAATTCGGGTCAAGCGGTTTCACCGGCTTCGTGGTCAAGTTCCTGGAGATTCTCTCGGTAGATATCGATGTCTTTGTCGCCACGGCCCGAGAGATTGACTATGAAGATTTCGTTGGGCCGGTCGGGCGCAAGGCGAATGGCTTCGGCTACGGCGTGAGAGGATTCGAGCGCCGGAATGATGCCTTCGGTGCGGCTAAGTGTGACGGCGGCGGCGACTGCGTTCGCATCGGAACAGGAGACGTATTCGGCGCGGCCACGCTCGTGGAGCCAGGCGTGTTCGGGACCCACGGAGGCGTAGTCGAGGCCGGCGGAAACGGAGTGGGTGAGAGCGATTTGCCCATCGTCATCCTGCAGGAGGTAGCTGCGGGTGCCCTGGAGGACACCGGGGGAGCCGCCGGAGAATCGTGCTGCGTGCTCGCCTAGCTGGGTACCGCGACCACCGGCTTCGATGCCGATCAGTTTCACGGTGGAATCGGCGATAAAAGGGTGGAAGATGCCGATGGCGTTGCTGCCTCCGCCGACGCAGGCAAAAACGGCATCGGGGAGGCGGCCTTCGATCTGGAGAATCTGTTCGCGGGCTTCGAGGCCGATGACGCGATGGAAGTCGCGAACCATGGCCGGGTAGGGATGCGCGCCGAGGGCGGAGCCGAGCAGATAGTGGGTGTCCGAGACGTTGGTAACCCAGTCACGCATAGCTTCGCTGATGGCGTCTTTGAGGGTGCGACTTCCGTTGGTGACGGGGACAACTTTGGCGCCGAGGAGGCGCATACGGAAGACGTTGAGGCGCTGGCGGCGCATGTCTTCCTCGCCCATGTAGACGGTGCAATCCATGCCGAAGAGGGCGCAGACGGTGGCGGTGGCAACGCCATGCTGGCCGGCTCCGGTTTCGGCAATGATGCGCTTCTTGCCCATGCGGCGGGCGAGGAGCGCCTGGCCCAGACAGTTGTTGATCTTGTGCGCGCCGGTGTGGAGAAGATCTTCGCGCTTAATGTAGAGCTTAGCGCCGCCGAGGTGATCGGAGAGATGTTTTGCGTAATAGAGCGGCGTGGGGCGGCCGGCGTAGTTCTTCAGAAGGTAGTCGAGTTCGGCATGGAACGAGGGATCCTGCTTCGCTTCGGCGTAGGTGTGCTCGAGTTCTTCGAGCGGGGACATGAGAACTTCGGGGACGTAGCGGCCACCGTAGGTTCCGAAGTGCCCGCCTGCATCGGGTTGAGACGTCATGATCTGAGAAGGCATGGACGGAGAGCTTCCTTAATAAACAGTTTCATCCGGGCGTGGTCTTTGCGGCCGGGCGAGGCTTCCACGCCGGATGCGGTGTCGACACCCCATGGGTTGGTTTGTTCGATTGCCTGGTGGACGTTGTCAGGCGTCAGGCCTCCGGCGAGGATTACGGGTTTGGTGAAGTTGGCGGCGAGGGACCACTTGAAGGTCTGGCCGTTGCCCGGGCCGTCGAAGAGAATGGCTTCGGTTCCGGGAAACTCATCTGCACCCGGGAAGACGCGGCTGGTATCCGCGTGTCCCGGATTAGTTCCCAGGCGGATTGCTTTCCAGATGCGGATGTTTTGCGGGTAGAGGTCCGGGGTTTCGGCGCCGTGCAATTGGGCGACATCGAGGTTCAGCCGGCGGCTGATCCGGCCTATGTTCCCGGGTGTTTCGTCCACGTAGACGCCTACTTTCCATACGTTCGGGGGAAGGTCGGCAATCCATGATTCCAGTGCGGCAGCGGTGACGGCGCGGGAACTGCGGTCATAGAAGATGAAGCCGAGGGCGGTGGCACCGGCGTCCACGGCGGCCATGGCGTCTTCGCGATTTGTGATGCCGCAGATTTTGACGAACATCAGGCCACGAGTTCCTGGAGGGCACGGGTTGCGTCGCCGGACTTTACGAGATGCTCACCGACAAGAAAGGCGTCAAAGCCGGCGTCTGTGAGGCGGCGAATATCGGCGGCGAGGAAGATGCCGGATTCACTGACTTTGGTGATGCCGGGCGGGATGGAGGGCGCGAGATTAATGGAGGTATCGAGCGAGACTTTGAAGGTCCTCAGATCGCGGTTGTTAATGCCGATAATTTCGGCTCCGGAGCGCACGGCGGTATCGACTTCGTCGGCGTTATGAGCTTCAACGAGCGCGGCCATGCCACAGGTTTGAGCCAGTTGGCGGTAGGCGCGCAGTTCGGCTTCGTCGAGGACGGCGACGATGAGGAGAATCGCGTCGGCTCCGGCTGCGGCGGCCTCGTAAACGTGGTAGTCGGAGATGGTGAAATCTTTGCGGATAACCGGCAGCATGCACGCGGCGCGGGCGGCGCGGAGGTCGGCGAGACTGCCCTGAAAGAAGTCCTTGTCGGTTAGAACGGAGAGGGCCACTGCCCCGCCCTGCTGGTATTTCATCGCAAGGTCAGCGGGGTGGAAATCTTCCACAAGAACGCCTTTGCTGGGGGATGCCTTTTTGATTTCAGAGATGATGGCGGGGTGTTTGGAGCGGAGAGAGGCGGCGAAATTGCGCTGGTCCGTACGGGTCTCGGCGAGATGGCGCAGGTGAGCCAGGGGTGTAGTGGCTTCGCGCAGCTCTTCGTGCTTGCGGGAGACAATGCGGGCGAGGATGTCTGGCGCTGCGGGGGGCAAGCATCTATGGTATCGCAGGGGGGTGGCGGAAATTGGGTTTGCATTGGGTTCGCGTCGGGGGGGCGAACCCAATTTCCTGTTGGTGGAAGTGTTTGTTTTCAATGGTTTGGGACGCATCAATTGGGTTCGTGTGCCTATATTTTTTCCGGCGGGCAACGGTTCGGGAGGATTGGGCGCGAATTTGGTTTGGAGCCGATCGAATTGGGGTGTGGCGCGCATTCTGGTCCGATTATGCAGGGCGGGACAGAGAAATTTGGAGTTTTTGGGTCCGGCTCGGGGACAGATTTCGTTTTGTTTGTATGCGGTTATGGCGGGGAAAGTTTATTTTGAATCAATGTGATCGCCCATCGGCGGGGCCGTCAAACAGGGGACGAAACGGGGCCAGACGGTCATCAGCTTGGATTCGAACGCGGGTGAAGAGGATGAACGGGCTGGACGCTGATAGGCGGATCGAACCTGAAACCGCTGTTTCAACGCAACGCTGCTGCGCAAGACCCCTTCTGTGATGCTGCATGGCGGCTTCCCGAGTTCGCACGCGGCGGCTCTGCTCCCCACTCTGCGTAGAGTGCCTCGTGTGAACCGTTCCCGTTAGATCCCTATCGGGGGCACCCCGCCAGGCGGCAATCGGGAGGAACGAGCGTTGTGCGCGGGGTGCTTTCGATAGAGCCGTTTGAAGGGACCAAGTCGCACGGGGACGCGGCAGCTATGGGAAATGCTTCTGGTTTTGGTGCTTCCGCAAGATCTCTTTTGGGGAGTAACGGGGCCACGACTCAACTGAGGTGTCAGTGAAGGAGCCCCGCCCAGCAGATCGCGAGCGGATCTGTTTTGCAGTCTCTATGACGATCACGGGCGCTGCGTACCGGGGGCATAGCCATACAGCAGATGTTATGTTATGGCACAGAGTGGAAGCGCGTGAGCGGGGAGCAGCCATCAATAGCCGCCGGCAAAGCGGAATCAGGGCGGTACGGTTGCGGTTTGCCAGGAATCCGAAATGGCGAATGCGCACGAGCCCCCGCGGCAGTACATCCAGCAGAAAGCGCCGCAGGTGGGGTCGGGATGGTAAATAGAAAGCCCCGCCGATTGAGATTCCGTGAGGGACGGGGCGGGCGTACGACGGTAGGCGTTCATCATGTAAATCTGAACGGAAGCACTGTCATTGGCGCATTTGCCTCCGCTGTTTGGAAACTCACGCTTTCTGAACGGGAACAGCGCACACGACAATTAAAGCGCGTATACTCGGACCCGTCCTGAGCCCCGGTTTTGCTCAAGGCTGAAAGGAACCTAATCGTATGAAACTCACACTTACGATGACCGTTGCGTTTCTGATAACGACTGTCATCGCACTGGCTGCCGACAGCACGCTTGGCACGTGGAAAATGAATGCGGAGAAATCGAAGCAAGCTTCCGGGGTGCCACAGATAACAAGCCTGACGGTTGTCCGTGAGGCTGCCGATGGTGGGGTGAAGACCACAGCGAGCGGGGAGCGGGCCGACGGGTCGAAGATAGCCGTCGTCTATACCGCGAAGTACGACGGCAAAGATGTCCCGGTCACAGGCACAGGAACTTTATGGGACACGACTTCCATTAAGCAGGTTGACGACGACACCCTGACAGAGAAGCGAACCAAGAAGGGCGGAAGGTACGACACCAATGTCCGGCATGTAGTCTCAAACGGGGGTAAGGTGATGACCTC
>JAUZEU010000665.1 GCA_030838885.1 Bryobacterales bacterium
GTGTTCGCGTGTACAGTCGTAAGCGAACCATCATGCCCGGTATTCATAGCCTGCAGCATGTCGAGCGCCTCGTCGGAACGGCACTCGCCAATGATGATGCGGTCCGGACGCATTCGCAAAGCGTTGACCACCAGTTGCCGGATATGAATAGCGCCCTTACCTTCAATATTTGCCGGGCGTGTTTCCATGCGTGCCACATGGGTTTGCTGCAGCCGTAATTCGGCCGCGTCTTCGATGGTGACGATACGTTCGTCCTCTGGAATATATCCGGAAAGCGCGTTGAGCAGCGTGGTCTTGCCGGATCCGGTGCCGCCGCTGATCAGAATATTCAGCCGGGCTTTGACAGCGCCCTTGAGGAACCCCAGCATTCCGTCCGTGAGCGCGAGCTTTGCAACCAGATCTTCGCCTTTGAGGGCAGTGCGTCCGAATCGCCGGATTGAAAGGAGGGGGCCGTCAATCGCCACCGGGGGAATGGCGGCATTGACTCGCGATCCATCGGGGAGCCGCGCATCCACCATGGGCGAAGATTCGTCTACTCGCCTGCCCACTCTCGAAACGATTTTTTCGATGATCCGGAGCAGATGCGCGTTGTCTTTGAACTCAACAGGAGCGCGATATAGCTTGCCGGCGCGCTCAACATAGACGAGCTTCGGTCCGGTAACCAGAATGTCGGAGATGGTGTGGTCCTGCAGCAAGGGCTCAAGAGGCCCGAGCCCGAAGACTTCATCGAGAATCTCGTCGATGACACGGTCTTTCTCGACGAGGCTGAGCGGTGTCTTTTCCTCCTCGACAAGCCTGGCGACGGCAACTCGTACCTCGATCCGCATGCGCTCGCTCGCCATGGAAGAGAGGGTTTCAAGATTGATGCGGTCCAGGAGCTTGCGGTGGAGCGTGAACTTCAGCTCCTGATATTCGAGCGCCGGCTCGCCAGCGAAACGGGCCATCATGGCCGGTGTTGGCTGGACGTTGTCAAATGCGTGGGTCTCGCCGTTTGTCGAATGGGTCGTCATTTAGTTCGCCTGACGGAAGAAAGGTAGTTTCAGTCTGGGTTTGGGCGCTTCCACGCCGGCCAGTTTTCGTGCGAGGCGTTCCATGCAGCGCCCCATGTCACTGTTGGACGGCAGCAGTCGACCCTGCGAATAGGCTTCGTGCAGATCCGCATAGCATTCAGGGAAAACGGCAAGCAGAGGAACACCGAGTATTCCCTGAATCTCCTCAGGTTTTATTTCCGAGTGCTTTGACACGCGGTTGAGGATGAGCCGCAGACGATCCTGCTTATAGCCCACGTCCAGCAGCTTCTGCAGAATCTGTTTGGTCTGGTGGAGTGCGGGGATTTCCGGCGTTGTCACGAGGCAGGCTTCGTCCGCCAACTCCAAAGCGGTCATAGTTGACGGGTTCATACCTCCACCGGCATCAGCCACGGTCCACTGATATTGCTTCCGTGCAAATCCCAATACCTGGCGGATCTCGTCCAGCTTCGGCTCCTGCCTGGCCGCCATGACCGTCGGTGCTGAAATAACCTCAAGGCCCGGAATGCCATTTGAGACCAGCGCGTTCCAATAGCTTGCGTCCAGCCGGTGGACGTTGTTCAGTGCATCGGTGATGGAATAGGGCGATTTCGATTTCATAAGAAATGCCACCATGCCAGCGTTCACATCAAGATCGGCCAGCAATACCCGCTGGTTCAGACGGCTCAGTTCCACTGCCACGTGACAGGCCAGGGTCGTCGCTCCACAACCGCCCTTGGCAGACAGGAAGGCGAGGACGTTGCCCAAGGGCTTTCCACTGTCAGACTTTTTGCGTTCTGCCTCCCGGCGCTCCAGGGCGCGCTTCAAGCCCTCTTCAAGGGGTGGGAAGAGGTATTCGTCCGCACCTGCCCGGAAGCACTCCAGCACTGGCCCGGTGGCAGCGGCAGTGCTGAGAGCCACAATCATGGCTGCCGGAGCCAGCGATCGGATCCTGCGTATGACGAGCGGCAATGTGTCGCGGAGAGCGCTGACGTCGATAAGCACCAGGTCGGGCTGCGAGCGTTCAAGCGTCGCCATGAAAGCGGTCAGATCCCATGCTTGTGGTTGCTCAAAGTCGATCTGTACCGATTCCCCCTGGAGGAACGAATGAACTTCGGACCATAGCGTTTTGTCTTCAACCGCGAGGGAAATCGTGATCACTTTGCCGGACCTTCCGGTTGGCCCGAGACAGGGGGTACCGGGGCCGCAGCAGGCTGCGTCCGCGACGCGGGTCCCGCTGTAGCGCGCTGTACCTCTTTGGCTTTCTGCAGCCGCTCGAAGGGAACAACGGCGTTCGGGTCGGATGCGGGCACCGGACCGGTTCTTTCAATTCCCGGGGTACGGGGCACCTGCTGCGGTGCGTCCTTCAGAAATTCTTTGGGACGAAGAAGATCGGGAACCGGCGCTCCGGCAGGTATCGGCCTCACCAGTTCCGGCGTAATAATAATCAACAGCTCAGAATTGCTGGTGCTGCGAGTGCGGTTCTGAAAAAGCTTCCCCAGGATCGGGATATCCCCGATTCCTGGCACCTTGCTCAGCGTCTCCGTTACGCGGTTGTCCAGAAGGCCTGCGATGGCGAAGCTCTGCCCGCTTTCCAACTCCACTTCGGTTTCGACGCGCCGGGTCACGAGCGCCGGGACGTGGAAGCCCTGGAATGTCAAGCCGTTGGCGAAATCAAGTGAACTCACCTCCGGAGCAACGTGCAGGCGAATGGTGCCTCGTGGCGTTATGGTGGGAAGGAATTTAATGCTAACTCCGAATTCGCGGAAGGCGATGCTTACAGCACCTGCGGCGGCGCCGCCCTGCACTGTCGGATAGGGGAATTCTCCACCGGCCACGAAGCTGGCGGACTGGCCATCAATGGCCAGCAGATTGGGTTCGGCAAGAATTTCCACCAGGTTCTGGTTCTGGAGCGCAGTCAGCGTCGCGGACAGGTTGAAGTCCTTACGAAACAGAAGCAGGTTCAACGCGTCGCCCAGTGTGAACTGTCCCGTCGATGTTGAGCCCGGGGTGTTCAGATGGCCCGTGGTGATGATGTTCACTCCTAACTGCGAAGATACGGAGCGCTCTACGTTCGCGAACCGGACTTTCAAGAGGACCTGCCCCTGGACTGGTGGGGCAGTCACATAGAGCAAATTGACTACGTTGCCAAGTGTGGCTGCGATGGTAACTGCGCGTTCGGCGCTCACGATATCGCCTACCCTGCCACGCAGAAACGCCGTGTCGTTTGCGAAATCCAGGGTAACGCCTTCAAACCCGGACTCACTCGCCAGTTGCAGGCGAACGGCGTCCAGCCTGGCGGAACTGGGTCGCACCGTAAGGCTGTAAACCAGGCGCGCGCCGCCCACCTCCCAAATCACAAGGCTGGTTTCGCCCGGCGTTAGACCGTTCACCAGTATTTCCCGTGCGTTGATCGCAACGGTCTCGGCAAGTGTGGCACCGGCAACCGATACCCGGACAATATCGGCATCGGTATCGATAATCAGCGACTTGCCAACCGTCACACCAAGAGAGAAATTATTCGGTGGCTCTAATGCTGGAGAGCCGGGAACCAGAATGCCGGCGGCCAGAAGGAGGCCACAGTATTGGGGGAGGCGAGCCATTACCGGACCTCAGTCCTTCTCAGTCTGATTTCCGTACGCTTGCTGCCCTCAATGATTTCCATTCGGAAAGACTCCGGGGGCGGCACCAGAGCAGCCACTACAGGGACGCGCGCGGGCCTCTGTGCCAGAGGACGAGCAAGCTCAAAGCTGCGAGCCACGGGTGTGGCGCGGCCACCAAGAATTCCGGAAATTGTGATTCCTGGTGTCTTGGTAATTGTTGTGTCCATAGGGTTGCGCAGCACCAGTTGCATCGTCATCTGGCCGGCGGCAAGGCTCAGCATTTCGGCTTGTTCGGGCGTAACCAGGAGGTTCACGACCTGTACTGTTACCGGCTTGCCCTCTATGTCCTTCTTGAAATCCTGACCAGCGGACAGAACCGAAATATTCTGTAACAGCGTTCGGGTCACGCTGCCACCCGGAACGCCTGCAATTTCCGGTGACATCCCGGAAACGAGTACGTCCACGTGGGTGCCCGCCACGACGAAGCCGGCAACACCGACTATTTCGTTTACCCGAATAGCCGCAGCCCGCATGCCTTGCGGGATGGTAGCTGCAAGGCCCCCGGCACCCTTTCCCCCGAGCCTGCTTTCGGTAATAGGCTCGTCGGCATAGATAGGGGCTGTGATACCCCGGCCCAGCGCATCGGCCGACTTGGCGATCGCTCCCTGCGGGGGAGTTCCCGGCCACGCGGCAACACGCAGATCCGCGTCGCCGATTACGGCGCCAAGCTCCAGATTCTTCGTCGCCACGAATACTGAACTGGTAGCTATGGGGGCGTTAGTCTTCATGCGCCCGATAACCAGCCGGTACAGGACGATGCTGGCACCGGCAGCCACAACGAATGCAAACATGAGAACCGAGATAAATCGTCTATTCATCCAACCTGCTCTTTCGATAAGCCGCCCATCCGCTGCGGGGGTGTCGTGTCAAAACCTGCCTGGGGTTGCTGCGTGGGATTACCGGGCGAGAATAAGGGGAGAGGAGCCTGCAATCAACATTGCGATCAGCAATACGACATCAAAGACATCCACCCGCTTTCTGGTTTTTACGATTGCTTTGAACAATGTTTTCATGTTTGGCCTCCATTACTGTTCTCACTCCGGGCGCGACCACACGAGCGGCTTCTGAATCGGCTGGCTTGCCGTGTTTGCCGCAGCTACCCGTGCATTCTCCGCGCCCTGGATGCGCTTGACGGTGCCATTCTCGCGATCTCACGACGGCGTTCGCGAGGCTCAGCTCACAGAGGTGTTGGCTGTTGTGAGCTGGGTGTTCGTCGAGGTCCAGATGCCTGTGATGCTGTTGCCTGCACCAAGAAAAAGAGCGGCGGATGCCAGTGCAACAAAAGCCATTAACAGCGTGTACTCGATAAGATCCTGGCCCTGCTCGTCTTTGACGAAGTTCTGAATCAATGTTTTCAATTCTTAGTCTCCTGTTGTTTGTTGGCTATGGTTTCCGCGATCTGGCGGCCACGCGGGTACTAGCTGGCAGCAGTGTTGGCGGTCGTGAGCTGGGTATTTGTCGAGCTCCAGATGCCTTTGATGCTGCTGCCGGCTCCGATGAATAATGCGGCCGATGCTAACGCAACAAAGGCCATCAACAGCGTGTACTCGATGAGGTCCTGTCCCTGCTCGTCTTTGATGAAGTTCTGAATCGATGTTTTCAATTTCGGTCTCCTGAATTTGTTGGCCGGCTGTGTTTCCGTAATCTCGCGGGTACTAGCTGGCAGCGGTGTTCGCTGTCGTGAGCTGTGTGTTCGTCGAGCTCCAGATGCCTTTGATGCTGCTGCCAGCCCCGATGAACAGTGCGGCGGATGCGAGCGCAACAAAGGCCATCAACAGTGTGTACTCGATGAGGTCCTGGCCCTGCTCGTCGTTCAGAAAGTTGTTTAGTAGCGTAGTCATTTCGTTTTCCTTGTTTATCTCCGCGTTTGCGGGTTTGATGCTGAAGTACGGATTACTTAAAGGCAACCTGAAAGCCAAGTCCCGGCTTTTCGGAGATGCCTGCTTTCCCTTTCGTTTGTTCCTGTTACAAAATCCCGCAGGAGTTCGCGAAACACGCGCTGAGCCATTTTGTGAGATTCAGTCTCAACGTCAGTCATTGGGGGTTTGAGTGCCTCCGGCGGTAGAGCGAAAGACAATTGCCATGCCATCGTCGTAAACCGGCCGCCACCCACGGGAGTTCTTCAGCGCGCCCGAAAGCGGGGTATCCACCGCGAGCAGAATCGTGTTGACGTCATACGCAGCCAGCCTGGCCTCCCAGTTGGAGCGAACGCCCATGATGTCGTTATATTCCGCCTCAAATTCGGGACCGTAAAAGTCGGCACGGCCGTCCAGAAAGACCTTTGCCGGATATCGCCGATAGATCAGATAGCCCCCCCACGTATCGCTGGTAAAGATCCGGTCCGAGTCATGCAGGACGGCGAGGGCTGCGGTTGGATATGCCCCCGGATCGTATCGGGGTTGCAAACGGGTGGACGGCGTATGCCCGTACATCATGGCTCCCGCAATCAGCAGCGCTGCGGGGCCGGCGACGTGCCAGCGAACTCCCGCGTCTGCGGCATCGAGTCGGGTGGAGAGCAGTCCAAACCCGCAAAACACTCCGTGCAGTGTGCTGCCGCGGGTTTTCTCCTGAAGATGCGTCATCCATTCCGAGAGCGCAATGCCGAGCTGCGGAGCAGCCACGAGCATAAAGAGCGGAATGTTGCGGGCGGAGAGCAGAGCCAGATGAGCCCAGCCGGCCAGCAAGACAAGTGGAACGAAACGCCTCCGTGTGAGGCTCCAAAAGGCAGTAGCGGCACCCAGCATCAGCATTACTTCAAAGAAGGGAGCCAGAGGATGCCGGAAGTTGATCGATACAAACTCTGAGACGTTTTGAAAATACGCGGGATGCGTAAGGAAGCGGACCAGCTGGGCGTGCAGGTGCCAGGTGTATGGATTAATGAGACTTGCCGCAAGGCATCCCAACGCGCTCAGGCCGTAGCGCCAACTCCGCCCCCTGGCCGCACACCGCTCATCGCTTTGCGTCGCGGCCAGCGCAGCAATCAACTCCCCACCCGCATACGCGCAGATCAGGATAATACCGGCTATGAATCCGCCGTGCAGGTTGGTCCAGATTACGGTGGCAAAAGGCAGAATGAATAACAGCCTCATTCGCCTCTCTTCGAGTATCGAATAGAAGGCGATCAGAAACATCATCGTGAACAAGTGCGGGCGCGCCAGCCAGTGAATCGAAGAGCCACCGGCGGCAATGGCTGTCAGCACAAATGCGATGAGAACACTTCCGCTCTTAAGCCTGATCAGCCGGTACAAGAGCCCAAAGGTCGCGCAGAGCAGGGCGATAGCACCAAGCAGTACCGCGTGCATACCGCCCTCTTGGTGCAACCAGCCCATGATGACGTCGGACAGCCATTCCCACGCGTACCAAACCTGATGTGGCCTTGTGAACGAGAAAATGTCCTGACGAGGCACCCGGCCGTTGGCGAGAATCCATTCGCCTGTCCGTATATGCCAGCCGGTATCACCGTCGCCCAGCAGAGTAGTGGCTCCGTTCATGCGGCCGAACAGGAACAGAATCGGAAGTACGAACGCGAAATCGCCGATCGATGGCAGGAGCCGCCGGATCAACTGCCCGTCTTTGGCGCGGATCACTTCGCGAGCCGCAGAATCGCTGAGGCAACGGTATAGAACGCCGGCAGGAGATCGGATGGCTGGTTGACCTGCACGTAAACTCCGGTAGGCTCGTTCCGGTTGTACGAAGAGGCGTCCTGGGTGTTTGCGAGCCGTTTGAGCAATGATGTATCCACCCCACCGTTTCCTGTGTAGCCGATTGTATAAATGGCGATGGGATTCATCACTGTCTGCTTTCGGATGGTACTTCCTGCGTTATCCGCTGCGTTCCAGCAGGCGATTCCAAGGTGATACTGCGACGTAGCTTTCGTCGGATCATAGGCGACGCTGGACTGCTGGTAAATCCATGATTGAATGTAAGCAGTGTTCGTCGTCGAATTGTTATAGAGGTCATATGTGGGTATCTTCTGGAGATCCGTCAGATCCGTCGAGGTGCTGCCGTCTTGCCCGACGCCTTTAAGATAAGCGCAGTTCGTGACCGGCGTAGACGGGCTGATGACGTTGACGTCCCCGTTTGGATTTCGCATCCACCAGAGCGCTGTGTTAGTGTCGCGACTCGCGAGGCGGTAGAGGCCCGACGAGTATCCGTTCGAGGACCCAAATCCCCAGTCGCCGACCCAGCCGATCATTTGATTAGCCGAGGCGGTGATCGATTTATAGGTGCACGCACTGGTCGTTTTGATGGAACTGCCCGCCAGAGTGCTTGAGGTGTTCAGATTCACTGCGAGCGAAGTTGGCATTCCGTCGGTGAACAGAACAATGGCATTGAGCCGATCGTCTGTGCCGTATGCTGCAAGGTCCCTGTTATGAGCCTTCTGCAGCTCGACGAAGGCCATTGACAGCGCTTCGGCCGTCCCGGTATCACCACCCTCCACCATTGCGGTAATCATGTCCGGCATGTTGCCCCCGGCCTGCGAAAAGGCGAAGTTGATGTCGGGCCCTCCCGCACTTGTTGGAGAAGTATTGTAAGG